>JANONT010000328.1:0-2032 GCA_031420955.1 Candidatus Nitrotoga sp.
CGAGGTCGAAGCCGTGACCGTGCTGGTGGTGATGGTGAACGTAGCACTGGTCGCGCCAGCCGCCATGGTGGCACTCGCCGGAACAGTGGCTGCGGTTGAGTTGTCAGACAGGCTCACCACCGCGCCACCGCTGGGTGCGGCGGCACTCAAGGTCACCGTGCCAGTTGAGGTGTTACCGCCGACCACGCTGGTTGGATTCACGCTTATGGCGGACAGCGTAGCGGCTACCGGGGGCGTGACCGTCAATACCGCAGTTTGCGTATTCTGCGTGATGGGGCCGGGCACGGCAGTAATCACCACAGGGGTTGAAGCTGCCACGGAAGTGGTCGCGATGTTAAAGCTGGCACTGAGGCTGTTCGCCGGGATGGTGACACTGGCCGGTACGGTGGCTATGGCCGAACCGGTGGAAAGGCGCACAGTCACTGACTCCGGTCGTGTAGCACTTAAGGATGCCGTTCCGATAGAGAAATTACCGCCCACTACGCTGGCAGGATTAAGCGTCAGCGTATTCAGCTGCGACGAAGTGGGCGAATTCACCGTGAGCGTAGCATAAAGTATCACATCGCCAAGATGAGCCGTGAGCGAAACCGCAGTCGCGGAGACGTTGAACGTGGTGATCGTGAAATTCGCACTCGTCGCACCGGCAGCAACGGTGACACTTGTTGGAACGCTTGCGGAGCCAGGAAGTTGGCTACCCAAGCTGACTAGAACGCCCCCAGCCGGAGCTGCCGCCGATAATCGTACTGTGCCAATCGAAGACGTGCCGCCGGCAACGCTGGACGGGCTGACACTGAAAGAAGACAACGCTATGCCAGGTGGCGGGGGTGGAGGTGGGCTCACCGTCAAAGTGGCACTTCGCGTAGTACCGTTAAAAGTGCCAGAGATGGTGGCTGTCGTGGTGGCGGTAATAGTGCTGCGGGTGTTAACCGTGAACGTGGCACTGGTTGCCCCTGCGGGCACGATAAGCGGACTAACCGTAAAATTTGCTTGAACTTCGTTGCTGGATGTTAGCGTAACTGCTGCGCCACCGCTGGGTGCTGCGGCACTCAAAGTCACCGTTCCAGTTGAGGGGTTGCCGCCGACCACGCCGCTCGGGCTGAGCGAGAGCGTTGCAAGCGTAGCAGTCGGCGCAGCACTTGGGGTAATAAGTAAAAGTGTTTGCCGCGTGGGGCTGCCGGACAGGCGGGCATAGATGTTCAGGTTGAATGTTCCGTCAGCCTCGGTTCGGGGTGCGGTGGTGATGGTGAAGTTTGCACTGGTCTGACCTGCGGGCACGCTGACGCTGGTGGGATGCTGAGCCACGGTCGCTGGAAATGGCTCGTCCAACGTCACCACGGTCACGCCGCTTTGCGCGGCACTCAAGGTTACGGTTCCGATTGAGGTATTGCCGCCGACTACGCTGCTCGGGTTAACCGACACGCCTGCCAGTACCGGTGCCGGCCCCGGAGCCAGCACCATCAGCGTGGCACCGAACGAATGGCGACCGTCTGTGGAAGTGATGGTGACGTTGGTGTTTTCTGCGGGCGGTTGCGTGGTTATTGGCACGTCAATGCCGAAGAAAGTTTCGCCCGCAGGCTTGGTGACGCTAGCTGGCACCGAGGCGATGGCCGGATGGCTGCTGGTCAGAGTGATAGTCGGGCCGCCACCGGGAGAGGCTCCGCTCAGATAAATAGTTGCGCCCGAGCTCTGTCCGCCAGTGGCCGGGTTGATACCAGTAATTTTGAAGGCAATGGGCGTGGGTATCGGCTGTGATGGAGGCGGGTTCGGTGGCACCATGGCAATCCACGCATTGCCAGCGCGTGCGTTCGTGTTGCCGACGATCCAGTAACCGGCAACGTTGACGAATTCGATAGTGGGCACGTAAGAAGTACCCACGGTGAACCCGACGCTACTGGCTCCGGGTGGAAAAATCAGACCGCCGTTGGTTGGGGGGATGCCCGCGTTGCTGCTGAAGTTGGTGAGCGGATTTCCGCTGGTGGAAGGGGGAGCCGTTACTGCCGGAGCCTCAAGAACCACCGTACTAAGCACGTGG
>JANONT010000329.1:0-7314 GCA_031420955.1 Candidatus Nitrotoga sp.
TTGGGTGGCACCTATCAAGCCAGCCCGCACACCACTTATTTTGCGGGCGTACATCGCGGATTTGCGCCGCCGCGCACGGAAGATATTATTGGCAACACGGGCACAAGTACAGAGGTAGAGCCTGAGCTTTCTGTGAATTGGGAACTGGGCGTGCGCGCTAAACCGTTAGCTGATACCGACTTTCAAGTGGCTTTATTCCGCAACGATTTCAGTCGCCAGATTGCAGTAGGTTCGATAGCGGGTGGAAGCACGCCGCTGGCACAAGGCGAGGCTGTGTATCAGGGTGTGGAATTGTCCGGGCGGATAGGTGTTACTGAACAGATTTATGTGCGAGGTGTGTATACCGGAGTTTTGACCGCTGAACAAAAAACGGCTTTTCGTCGGGTGGATACTAATGCCATCGTGAACAATGGCGCGGGTGGCAATAGCCAAGCGGGAAACCGTATGCCTTACGCGCCTAAACATTTGCTGACTGCAGCGGTTGGATATACCTTGGCGGGGCTGGATGCGCAACTGGAAGCGGTGCATGTCAGTGAGCAGTTCAGTGATTTTGCCAATACTGAATTGGCCTCAGCCAGCGGGCAGCTGGGCAACATCGCTGCGTATACTATTCTTAACGCGACAATCAATTATCACTTCAAGCCGCAGCACACCACATTATTTGTGGCGGTTAAAAACCTTGCAGATAAAACGTATATTGTGGATCGTACGCGTGGGATTTTGCTGGGTAGTTCAAGGTTAGTCCAGGCGGGGTTGAAATACGCCTTTTAAATTAAGCTGAAATGCTTCGGTAGAAGTGTAGGGGGAGGAGTTTAAAAGATGCTTTTCGAGGGGGGTATTACTACCATGCAACTAGAGCAGTAGCTATAGTTGTTCTGTGACTTGGTTGCCAGCTAAGTTAGCCGCCAGCCGCGATGGAGGTTAGTGGCAGACCTCTACTTTAGTGGTGGTGAGCTTGGCTGCTATACCGACGCGATCACCGCGCGGTTCTGTACGCAAAATCTGACCTTCACATTTTAGTGCCATTTCCCCACCTGGGGTATTGAAGCGCAGCACGAAACTAATCATACTTCCGGGCACTTGATTGGCATCAGTTTCAAAGTAAATTCCAGACGCACTCACATCGCGAGTCAAAGCAGGAACGCCATTCTCTAAATTGAAGGTGATCGCCATATTGATGCGGTCTTCCGCGCGATTCACCCTATTACGATCTTTTTTGGCCATTATGATGCCTCCTTAAGGTTCGTTGACAAACTGCAATTTACTCTTAACAAATGCTTAAGGCATGGGTGTAACATACCTAAAAAAATGGTACATTTGTACTGCTTGCAGTTTATTGTATCACTTTGTTCATGGTTTTGATTAAGAAAGGGGGGTAAATGCCTGTAATAGAAAAGTCATCTTCGACGCGGAAGGTATTATCTCTACCCGCATTTGGTGGTTCAGGCGATGCATCAATGATTGCATTGGTGCGTTGCATATTGGCCTTTTCTGGGCTGGCCATCATCTACATTGATCCAGCCGAAACTGCAAGATTCACTTATATTTCACTCATTTTATATTGCGCTTGGAGTGCTATTTTATTGTATACAGCATCCCGGCAGGGCGCACCTGCATTGCCTCCCCGCTACACCCATTGGGGTGATGTATTGTTCAGTTCTTTTCTGGTTACCCTGACGCAGGGGGCTAGTAGTATTTTTGTGTTGCTTTTTTTGTTTGCGATTTTAGCGGCCTCATTTTCTAGGGGATTTCGAGAAGGGCTGCTGGTTACTGGCGCATCAACCGTGTTGTTTGGCTTTGTGGGGGCTTGGTTCGCGCTGGAAACTGAGATGGAATGGGATCAAATTTTAGTGCGCCCCGTATATTTGCTGGCACTGGGTTATATGATTGCTTATTGGGGCGGGCACGAAATTCACCAGCGTCGACGCTTGGATATTCTCCAGCAAATAAACAGCAATCAATGGAATCCGCGCTTTGGTTATGATCATGCAATCGGCACAAATCTAGAACGCATGTTAGATTTTTTTGGGGCTGGAGCCTGTATTCTGGTGTTGAAACGCCCGACCAATCCTGTTTCTTATTTGTATTATCATGCGGCAAAGAATAAGCCGGGGCAGGCGGCACTGCCCACTGAATTACCTGAAGAAACAGCAAAATTTCTTTTAAAACTGCCGGAAACATTTTCAACTTTATATAGGCGATCAACCGAGTGGTGGGATCAAAACATTGCTGCGGCATTTCATAAAAATGCTGTCCCACTCGATCAGTGTAGAGAGTTAGCTAATTTTCTCGACACATCATCTTTTATCACTGTACCTTTCGCGCAACGTGATGGGGATACGGGGCGAATTTTTATCACCGCTGGGGAAAAAACCTGGTCTAGTTCGGATGTCGAGTTTGCTGAGCAATTGGCCGCATTGATCGTGCAGGTTGTTGACAGCATGCAACTCATGGACGATCTGGTATCCAAGGCCGCAGAACATGAGCGTAACCGCATATCATTGGATATTCACGACACGACCGTGCAGCCTTATATAGGGCTGAAGCTGGGATTGGAGGCACTGTACCGACAAGCGGCAGGGACGGATAACCCACTGTCTAAAGAAATTGGCGAATTGCTGGAAATGACACAATCGGTTATACAAGATTTGCGTCGCTACGCGATTAATTTGCGAGAAGACACCTCTTTAACGGGAGATACTTTTGTCTCGGCAGTTAAGTCGCAGGCAGAGCATTTTGAGCGTTTCTACGGCGTGGCGGTTGAGGTAAAATGCGACGCAGATATGCGCGTAAACGCGCGGTTGGCTGGGGCTGCATTGCAAATATTGGCGGAAGGAATGAGCAATATTCTGCGCCATACAAAAGCTAAAAAAGCTTACATTGAGATGCGTCGCGATGAGCAAAAGTTGTATTTAAATATCGCGAATGAGGCGACAGACACATTGCCGAAAGCAGAGTTTACTCCGCGCTCCATTAACGCTCGCGCACTATTATTAGGCGGATCAAGCTTTGTTGAACGCGACGTGCAAGGGTATACTGTTATCCATGTAGTTATACCGTTATGAGGACATAATGCAAACACAAAATCATACAATTAACGTCGTGCTTATCGATGATCACCGCAGTTTGTTATGGGGCTTAGAGCGGTTGGTTAATAGTGCCAAACCAACTATGCAAGTGGTGGGCACAGCGACGAATCCAGAAGAAGCTTTACGGCTACTGGATAGTGTAAAGGCCGATGTGATTGTGTTGGATCTTGATCTCAATGGCGAAAGCGGAATCGGGGCGATCACCCCACTGCTGGTCAAATCTCAAGCGGTGATATTGGTGCTGACTGGCTCCAATGACTATTCTTCACATGATGCAGCAGTGTTAGCGGGTGCGCGGGGCGTGGTAGAAAAAGCCAGTCCAGCAGAATCTATACTCAAAGCGATAGAAAAAACCTATCAAGGAGAAGTGTGGTTAGACGGTAAGGCAACGGGTCGAATTTTTCTTGAACTATCGCGCAGAAAAGCAGCAGAAGCCAGCGACCCAGAGCAACAAAAAATTGCTAGCTTGACGCGCAAAGAACGACTGATTGCAGCGGAAGTTGGCAGTGACCCTAGCTCGACCACCACCAAAGAAATCGCTAAACGCTTGTACATCAGCGAGCATACTTTGCGTAATCACCTCACTTCAATTTATGAAAAATTGGGTGTCTCCAATCGCTTAGAATTGTTTGCCTATACGGGCAAGCATAAAATCTTCAAAGAAGAGTCTAAGGAAAATTCCAAAGAAAATGCCAAGCAGAAGCCGTAATACTCACATCGAGCAACGCTAATCAATTTTTCGGCTACAGCAAGATTAATTAGCCGAGCTTCGCTCGCTGTGCCTGTAATTGCTGCACCGTCACGCTGAAATCTGTCATACGTTTGCGCTCTTGTTCTACCACTTGTGTGGGCGCGCGCTTCACGAAACTCGCATTTCCCAGCTTGCCTTCCACTTTGCTAATCTCCGCCGTCAATCTCGCGATTTCTTTTTCCAAGCGCTCCCGTTCTGCAACTACATCTATTTCAATTTTGAGCATGAGTTTGAAGTTGCCCACAATTGCCACGGGTGCATCAGTGTGCGGCAATTCATCCACCACATTTACTTCACTTAACTTGCCCAATGCCTGCAAATAGGGCGCGGCAAAGTTTAGGGTGGCGGCATCGCCACACGCGATTAGCGGCACTCTTTGCGCGGGAGATAAATTCATTTCACTGCGCAGACGGCGACAGGCAGTAATCATTTCCTGCACTTGATTAAACTCGGCCATTGCACGCTCATCAATTTTTTTGGCATCCGCTATTGGGTAGGGTTGCAACATGATGGACGCGCCCGCTACATTTTTGCCTGTTAAGGGCGCAACTTTTTGCCACAACTCTTCCGTGATAAATGGAATAATCGGATGCGCTAAACGCAGCATGGATTCCAGCACGCGCACTAAGGTGCAGCGCGTGGCGCGCTGCTGAGACTCGCTGCCGTTAGCCATTTGTACCTTGGCCAACTCCACATACCAGTCGCAATAATTATCCCAAACCAGTTCGTACAAACTGCGCGCCGCCATATCAAAACGGTAATGCTTAAAGTGTTCGGCCATGTCTAATTCAGCCTGCTGCAAACGGCTAATCATCCATTTGTCTGCGGCGGAATATTCCAATGGCAACTTTTTATCTAAACCCACATCCTGCCCCTCGCAATTCATCAACACAAAGCGCGCGGCGTTCCACAGCTTGTTGCAAAAATTGCGATAACCTTCGCAACGCTGCATATCAAATTTAATGTCGCGTCCGGGCGAGGCCAGCGAGGCGAAAGTAAAGCGCAGCGCATCTGTACCAAACGCGGGTATGCCCTGCGGGAATTCTTTGCGCGTTTTCTTTTCGATGCTCTCGGCTTGCTTAGGGTTCATCAAACCCGTGGTGCGTTTCTTCACCAAATCGTCAATGCTGATACCGTCGATCAGATCAATTGGGTCGAGTACATTGCCTTTGGACTTAGACATTTTCTGCCCCTCCGCATCGCGGATGAGGCCATGTACATAGACATCTTTGAACGGGATTTTTCCGGTGATGTGCTTGGTCATCATCACCATGCGCGCCACCCAAAAAAATATAATGTCGAAGCCGGTGACCAGTACTGACGAAGGCAAATATTTTTGCACAAACGCATTTTGTTCTTGGAATGACTTGCCCTCTTCCCAATCTAGCGTGGAAAACGGCCACAGTGCAGAAGAAAACCAAGTATCGAGTACGTCGTCGTCGCGCTTAAGATTGCCGGTGTAACCATCTTTGGCGGCCAGATGTTGCGCGTCCTGTTCGTCGTGCGCGACGTAAACTTTGCCCGTGTCGGTGTACCACGCTGGAATTTGATGCCCCCACCACAGTTGCCGCGAGATGCACCAGTCCTGAATGTTATTCAGCCACTGGTTGTAGGTGTTGACCCAATTTTCCGGATGGAATTTTATTTCGCCGGATGTCACGCAATCCAATGCTTGTTGCGTGATGCTCTTGCCACGCTGTCCATTTATTTCTTGGCCAGGTTCGCTCATCGCGACAAACCACTGGTCAGTCAACATAGGCTCGATGATTACACCCGTGCGATCTCCGCGTGGCACCTTGAGTTTGTGCTTCTCAGTTTTTTCCAACAAGCCTGCTTCTTGTAAGTCAACGACGATTTTTTTGCGCGCATCGAAGCGGTCGAGGCCGTGATATGCCAGAGGTATTAAATCTATGGTTGGAGGTCCAGATAGGGCTGAATCAGCGAAACGTACACCGTCTTTGCTAGCAGTATGTCCCCATGAAAAATCTTCAAATCCCGTTTTCTTTATTTTCCCTTCGAGCGTAAAGATGCCGATGGGTTTTAGCTCGTGCCGTTGCCCCACCGCATAGTCGTTGAAGTCATGCGCGGGCGTGACCTTGACCACGCCAGTGCCGAATTCTTTATCGACATAATCATCGGCGATGATGGGGATGTTGCGCTCGCACAGCGGCAGCTTCACCTGCTTGCCGATCAGATGTTTATAGCGCTCATCTTCGGGATGCACCATCACCGCGACGTCGCCGAGCATGGTCTCGGGGCGGGTGGTGGCGACGGTGAGATGGGTCAATCCGCGCACCGCATCCGGTTTGGCCAGCGGGTAGCGAATGTGCCACATGAAGCCGTCTTCTTCTTCCTGCACCACTTCTAAATCCGACACGGCGGTTTGTAGTTTTACATCCCAGTTCACCAGCCGCTTGCCGCGATAGATCAGGCCTTCGTTGTACAAACGCACAAATGTTTCGGTGACGGTTTTGGATAAGCCTTCGTCCATGGTAAAGCGTTCGCGTGACCAGTCCGGCGATGTGCCGAGGCGACGCATTTGTTGCGTGATGGTGTCGCCGGAATAGGCTTTCCATTCCCACACTTTCTCCAGAAATTTTACGCGAGCTTTTTCTTTGCCAAGCTGTGCTATCAGGTCATGGCGCGTTACTCCTTCCGCGTCCATTTTTCGTTCCACCACAATCTGCGTGGCAATGCCCGCATGGTCTGTACCCGGTTGCCACAGCGTGTTATCGCCTTTCATACGATGGTAGCGGGTGAGCGTATCCATCAGCGTTTGGTTAAAACCATGCCCCATGTGCAGCGTGCCAGTGACATTCGGCGGCGGCAACAAAATACAAAAATTTTCTAGGCTGCCAGCATCCACGCCCGCCTTAAAGTGGCCAGCGTTTTCCCATAGCGGATACCAATGTGCTTCTATTTTTTTCGGTTCAAATACTTTATCGAGTTCCATTATTTTTTATTGATACTTAGGGGGTGATTATTTTTGTGTCTGCTCATGCAACGCGGCGCGGATGAGATGCGGCAACTGATTTTGTAAATCAATTTTTATATCCAACAATAGCGCGTCTATGCGGGCGTTAAGCTCTGCCATGAGCTGCTCTTCAGCATGCGTTGCGGGCAGCGGAAGCTGCATTTGCGCGGCTGAATGGGTAGTTTCGGCGGCATACACTTCGGTTAACGTGGGCAGTTCGCTGACGATTTCGGTGAGCACGGGCAGGTTTAAAAAGGGGTTGGATTTTCTAGTTGATGGCATTGCAATTTTAAAAATTAAGCAGAAGTTTTTTAAGCGGGCTGATTTTTGGTAGCAGCTTGGGTGTTTGAATTTTGGGAACCTAAATTTTGGGAACGTAAATCAAAGTGGCGCATTTCATAGCCGCGATCACGATAAAAACCAAACCGCTCACGCCCTAATTTTGCATCGGTATCCTCTGTGCTGACGATCTCAATCACGCGCTCAAAGCGGCTAAAAAA
>JANONT010000330.1:0-2181 GCA_031420955.1 Candidatus Nitrotoga sp.
AGTTATTGAAGGTGAGAAGCCGAAGGAAACCCAGCAAAAAATCAAAAAGCTTCTTGGGAAGTTGTCAAAGTTAGCCGAGAAGAATACGGGAAAAACTGTATTGGTGTCGCCTACTCCAGAGGGTAATAGCGAAGAAAATGCCTAACCCTGCGTTCGAGCCCGCGTAGGGCGCAATAACCGAAGGGCATTGCACCAAAGGTAGGCACAATCTAAGCTCTTCGAGCTTGAGTTGTGACACCGCCGGATGGTTTTCTCCACAATACTTCCGCCATGCCCGACTATCGACGCGCCTGGCATTCAGGCGGGACTTATTTTTTCACTGTGAATCTGCTGCAACGGCAAAACAACGATTTGCTGGTTCGGCATATCGAGCTTTTGCGCGAGGTGGTCAAGTCGGTGCGGCAACGGCATCCGTTTGAAATTCATGGCTGGGTGGTGTTGCCGGATCATTTGCATTGCGTGATTGAATTGCCCGCCAATGAGGCGGATTTCGCCACCCGCTGGCGCTTGATAAAAATGGGCTTTTCCAAAGCATTACCGCTGACGGAAAGCTTGTCTGCCGTGCCGATAAAACGCGGAGAACGGGGTATTTGGCAGCGCAGATATTGGGAACACTTGATTCGTGATGGGCGGGATTATCGAGCGCACATGGATTATGTACACATCAACCCGGTGAAGCATGGCTTGGTTAAACAGGTCGCAGATTGGCCGTACTCGACATTTCACAAATGGGTTGCAAAAGGCGTTTATCCGGGAAATTGGGTGGGCGGAAACGAGGTGGAATTAGAATATGACGATTAGAACATGCGGCGCAATGCCCGTTGGTTATTGCGCCCTACGCGGGCTAGTGCAGCCTGTGTTTACGGCAGACACACACTTGCCTATATTTCCCCGCCTGATAAGATGACCGTATTCAATCTTTATTCGGTGACCTGCTATGCAAGAGCAAATTATCAGCCTGACCGATTTCAAAACTTCTGCAAGCCGTTTGTTGCAGGAAACTCGCGGGGGGATGAATATCATCCTGACACAAAACGGTTCGGCGAGTGCGGTGGTGCAGGACTATGCAACTTACCGCGCCCAGCAGGATGCTTTTTTGATGTTGAAACTGATGGTGCAAGGCGAGGCCGATACACAAAAGAATCGGCTCACCGCACAGGGAAAAGTGTTCGATTCTTTGCGCGCATCATTATTGAAGGAAAAAAAACAGCGTGGCTGAATCAAAATCCTATCAGGTGTTGTGGACGCACACGGCACGGCAGGATTTGATCGAGATTACCAATTTCATCGCACAGGATAGTATTGATGATGCGCTGCTGATCTTGCATAAACTGGAAACCCAAGCCGCGCGCTTAATGACCTTTCCCAATCGCGGTCGCATCGTGCCAGAACTTTTACATACCGGCATCTCGCAATACCGAGATGCTTATCACCGCGCCTTGGCGCATTATTTACCGGGTGGAGAATCGGCGCGTCATGGTTATGGCGGTACTCGATAGTCGACGCGATTTGCAGGTAATGTTGCTCAATCGGCTGGCACATTAACGTCGTGAGTTTAAGAGGTTGTCATTGCAAGCAAGCTTAATCCGCGCC
This sequence comes from Candidatus Nitrotoga sp., assembly GCA_031420955.1. GTDB lineage: Bacteria > Pseudomonadota > Gammaproteobacteria > Burkholderiales > Gallionellaceae > Nitrotoga. Next base: position 1,594 of record JANONT010000330.1, read on the forward strand.
TTCCGCCTCAGCCACTTCTGCAATCACCTTTCGATAGCTGACTAATTCATAATCCATGCCTTTTTCCAGCAGGGTTACTGGGATTAACAAATAATCATTTCCTTCATGCCGGGTGTGCAGGCTGCGGTTCATGGAGAAAGCATCCATGCCCATCAGCAAGCGCACTTGATCTTCGCGCTCGTTCGGGTTTTTTAGTAATAGGGCTTGCAGCGCATTGTTGGTGTCATCACGTTGGGCGCGCAAGGGCGCGTAGTCAATTTGGTTGCTGAACATTTCGATGCCGACATGTAAATTACCCAACTCATCGCGATTGATGCGGCGCACTACACCTGCTCCATAGTGTGGAATTTTTTCGGGCTGTATGCCGATCAGCGAACCGATTTTAATTCCCTCCGCGCCCTTGGCGGGCAGCACGCAGCTAAAGCCAGTGCTGCTAATATCTTCGGCCTCCCACGAGGTTTCTGAGGAAACGTTGTCTGCCGCAACATGCGTTACGATCCCAGAAAATCCCCGCACCACGCCCAACTTAACTTTAACTTGATGCCGCGTATTGCGTCGCACAGGGGGCGGGTTGATCCAATGGTTGGC
>JANONT010000331.1:0-2795 GCA_031420955.1 Candidatus Nitrotoga sp.
ACGCGAGTGATTATCCTGCACAAAATTCGCGCTGATTCCGGCGAGCTTTTCAAATGTACGCTGATTAAAACTTTCGTAAAAAAAACCGCGTTCATCGCCGAATACTTTCGGTTCGATGATGAGTACATCTGGAATTTTTGTGGGAATAATGTTCATATGGAATCGCGTCGTCAGAAATTATGTTGTGATTTTTTATTGTGCCAAGCCACTCATTCGCAAGCTCACATATTGCTTGCGATAGTCCACCACCTTCACAATATAGTGGCGCGTTTCCTCGTAGGGCAGATTTTTTCGCAGGTGGTCAAATACGCCGGGTGGCTCCATACCATTTATTTTGTTGATGGAAGCGACCCGATCTTTTTTACTGGGGTCGTCTCTAAAGGCCCGCAGCACATTGCTGGGGCCGGTGTTGTAAGCGGAGATGACGCAATATTCGCGCGCTGTGTGGTTGCTCACAAAATTAAGTTGGTCGTAATACAGCACACCCAAATAGGCCACGCCCAACTCGATATTTTTTTCAGCATCGAATAAATATTCTTTGGTCGGCATTTCATCCACGCCTTTCACGCGCCGATACGCTTCACGCCCACCGCTAGATGGCACAAGCTGCATCATGCCATATGCAGGAGCAGAGCTAACCGCGAAGGGATTAAAGTTGCTCTCGGTGCGTATCATGGCAAATATTAAACTGGTGCTCACTTTATGTTCCGCAGCGAGGCGATTCACCAGCGGCAAATATTTTTCTGCCTGTTTGTTTTCAAAATTCTGCACCATTTGTATTTTTACAAACGAGGCGGTTTTGTTGCCATCTTGCATCACTACGGCTCTGGTATTGATTGGTTTGTCCAGCAGATATTGCGCGAAGGCTTCGGCCTGTGGCGGTGTGGCGACGGCATTACCTTGATGATCTTGCACCAGCTTGAGCAAATAAGGCGGCTTGTCGCTGGTGAGCGTGATCGGTTTGTCTGAAAATAAATCGACCGCCTGCGGATCATCCGGCGTTAGCAGCGTGGTGACTATCGCGCTCTTGAGACTGGTTTTTACATCTTTGTCATCGACCGTTTCGACGGTGATGGTGCCGCTGTCGAAATCAACGATGGTGCGGCTTTTATAATTTTGTGTGTATTTAACATAGCTGGTGCGCGACGGCATTTTTGCTTCTTTGCTGCCCCACTTTTTCTTGACGTTGCCGCTGAGTAGAGACAGTAAATTTTCGTAATCGCGCTTGATGCCGCGTATGTCCTGAATCAACGCTTGTGGATTGCTCTTGTAATCGGTGGCGCGGCTTTTAAGCGCGCCGCCAAGTGCGGCCTTGGTGTCGCTGGCCTTGGCCACAGTGATAAGCGACCGCGCCGTGGAGCTGTTGGCTACCCCTAACACTTGATCGGCCTTGTTCAGCGTGCCTTCCATAGATTCGCAACTGGCCAGCAAAAGAATGCTGAGGGATGAAAAAGTGAATGCTCCAAATTTTTTTCCGTATTTTTTGCAAAATATTTTCATGGTCTCCCCTTGATGGAATGTAAATTTAACGCCACTCTCTGCAACTCTCTTAAATTACTTCGTAGATTTTACGTATTCCCTTTTTAGGCGCGGATAATTTTTTCTGTGCGAGCAGTATTTGCGCTGCTTGTAAAATTTTTCGCACTGGGGTGGGAATAGCCGCACCCATTGCCTCGTCTAAGTTGATCCACAACCTAGCTGGTTGATTCATGATCGGCTCATTCACTTGCATGGGTTTGCGTGCGACGTGCAAAAGTAAGGGCGTGATATGCATTTTGAAATGCGTAAACGTGTGCGTGAATGCAGGCAGCGCGTTGTCAATCTGCTCGCCCTGCAAACCAAAATTCTGCATACAGAATGCGTTTATATTCACTGTGCTATCCACCTCTGGAAAACACCAAAGCCCACCCCAAATGCCGCTGCTGGCGCGCTTCTCCAACAATATTTCATTGACATTCAAGAGCAGCAACAAGGTGCTATTTTTCTCTGGTAGCGTTTTGCGTGGGCGCGGTGTAGGTAAGCTGGCTGTGCGCTGCTGCTGAAATGCCGCACAATTTTTTTGCAGCGGGCAGCGTGTGCATTGCGGTTTGCTGCGCGTGCAAATCGTCGCGCCTAAATCCATGAGCCCTTGCGTGTAAGCGGCAATATTGTTTTCAGGTAAAAATAATTCTGCTTGTCGCCACAATTTTGCCTCGATTTTTTTGTCGCCAGTGTAGCCTTCAATCGCACAAAAACGTGCAAGCACACGTTTGACGTTGCCATCTAAGATTGCCTGTCGTTGATGAAATGCCAGCGCGCTGATCGCCGCTGCCGTAGAACGCCCAATGCCAGGCAAGGCGAGAATGTCAGCGAAGGTGGGGGGGAATTCTCCATCGTGCTGTTGCACGATTTGCCGCGCCGCTTTGTACAAATTTCTACCGCGTGAGTAATAGCCTAAGCCGCTCCAATTTTCCAGAACCGCCTCTTCGCTGGCTTGCGCCATATCGCGCAGTGTGGGGAAGCGTGCGACAAAACGCTGGTAGTAGGGGATAACGGTTGCAACCTGTGTTTGTTGCAACATAATTTCAGAAATCCAAACGCAATAAGCGTCTGCGCCCTGCCAGGGCAGGTGATGGCGGCCATGCTGGCTATGCCAATGAATGATTTGAGTGGGGAAGTCGCTATCTTTCATACATCCCCCGCATCAACCGCCACAAAAAAATGTGTGCTTATTTGAACAAACCTTTGAGTTTATTTTTTAGCTGTTCTTTTGCTTCGGCTTTAATTTCAGCTTTGATTTCTTCTTTTTTAGCTTC
>JANONT010000332.1:0-5549 GCA_031420955.1 Candidatus Nitrotoga sp.
ATTTTTAGAGATGCCCTTAATTAAATAGCTGAGTCAACGACCCTAGTCCACTCTCAAATGTTTCGCGCTCATGCATTCTTTGCTTCAAAAAACGTTCCATCTGCGGATACAAAATCAGTGCTTCATCCAGTATTGGATCAGTGCCTTTAACATACGCGCCCACACTGATTAAATCGTGGTTGCGCTGGTAATGTGAGTACAAATATTTGAAGCGATGCACCATAATTAAATGTTCGTCGGTGACCAAGCTATTCATGGCACGGCTGATAGATGCTTCGATGTCGATGGCGGGATAATGGCCTTGGTCGGCCAGCCGCCGCGACAGCACAATGTGCCCATCCAACACCGCGCGCGCGCTGTCGGCAATAGGGTCTTGTTGATCGTCGCCCTCGGTCAGCACGGTATAAAAAGCCGTGATCGAACCGCCACCTTCCGCGCCATTACCGGTGCGTTCGACCAACTGCGGCAGCTTGGCAAATACTGATGGCGGATAGCCTTTGGTGGCAGGCGGCTCGCCGATAGCCAGCGCGATTTCGCGTTGCGCCATGGCATAGCGCGTGAGCGAATCCATAATCAGCAACACATGCTTTCCTTGGCTGCGAAAATGTTCGGCGATGGTGGTGGCGTAAGCCGCGCCCTGCAGGCGCATAAGCGGGCTGGTGTCAGCAGGTGCGGCAACTACCACTGAACGCGCCATGCCTTCCGCGCCTAATATATTGTCGATAAACTCTTTAACCTCGCGACCGCGTTCGCCGATCAGCCCCACTACGATTAAATCCGCGCTGGTGTAACGCGCCATCATGCCGAGCAACACACTTTTGCCCACCCCGCTACCCGCGAATAAACCCATGCGCTGCCCGCGCCCCACCGTGAGCAAATTGTTAATGGCGCGCACGCCCACATCCAGGGGTATTTTGATAGCGGCTCTATCCAGCGGATTAACTGGGCGGCTATGCAAAGGCGCGCGTTCTTTATCTGACAGCGCGCCTTTTTTGTCCAAGGGTCGCCCCGCCGCATCCACCACGCGCCCTAATAATTGTTCGCCTACGGGCAAATGCCGAGTCTGGTCTTCGGCGCGTCTGCGTAGTGGCTGAGGCGATGCTGAAAATAGCGTTGCGTGCGGCGTTTCAAACGGCACGACCCGCGCACCCGGAGTCAGCCCTTGCACATCCCCTTCTGGCATGAGAAATAATTTTTCGCCAGAAAACCCGACCACCTCCGCTTCCACGCGATTGTTTTCCAACTCCACCAAACAGGTGCTGCCGACTGGCATTTTCAGGCCGACCGCTTCCATGACCAACCCCGTGACGCGCGTGAGATGCCCGCTCACCAGCAACGACTTGCTGTGTGTGAGCGCGTCTTGGCAATTATGCAAACAGCTTTGCCAGCGTTGCGTGTGGGTAAGATTGTTTGAGGTCATGATTTCAGCCATGTCTGCTCCTGCCCCAACGTCGCCACTACTCGCTGCCAGCGGGTCTCTAGGGTCGCGTCTATTTGGCTGTGCGCCGTTTCTACCCGGCAGCCGCCGCGTTCGATTTGAGGGTCTTCAAAAATTTTCCAGCCGTTGTGGGCATGGTGTTCGCCGAGCTGCCCGCGCAGCAATAGCGCGTCATCTGGATGCAAAACTAGATGTGCGTTGTGACTAAAATGGGGTAGCGCGCCGATGGCTTCACGCACCACGTGCAACAATAATTCCGGCTTCACCGCCAGCGATTGCCGTATAACTTGCTGTGCAATGGCCAGTGCAACATTCAGTAAATCTTGGGCTATATTTTGATCGATCTGCGACAACGCTTGGTGCAGCGCATTCAACATGGATGATATTTGCCGCGCCTCATCCCGCGCTTGCTTGATACCTGCCTGATAGCCTTCTTCATGCGCCAAATGCTGTATCTGCTCTAACGCGGCGGCGGTCATGGGTTTAACGTGCGGCGCAGAGGTGAATGAGGCAGATATGTTTTCTGCTGGCCGCTGCGATTTGCCATGATCGGAGTTCGCGCCCGAATGAAATTTCTCTGGATTAACTTTCTCTGGATGAAATTTTTCCGGATTGAATTCTTGCAACTCCCAGCGTTGGTAGGCCGTCAGCCGCTCTTTAGGGATCACCGCTTCAGACATACGCTTCTTCTCCTTTGCCACCTAACGCCACTAACCCTTCATCGGACATACGGCGGACAATCTTGAGAATTTCTTTTTGCTCAGCCTCCACTTCGCTAATTTTTACTGGGCCTTTTGCTTCTAAATCTTCGCGCAACATTTCCCCGGCACGCTGGGACATATTCTTTAAAATCTTCTCACGCAACTCTTCGCTCGCGCCCTTGAGTGCCACAATCAACGATTCCGACTGCACCTCACGCAAAATGAGCTGTATGCCCCTATCATCCACTTCCAGAAGATTTTCAAAGACAAACATTTCATCAATAATTTTCTGTGCCAACTCAGCATCGTAATCGCGCATCGCCTCGATAATCGTGCCTTCCAGCGCGCTGCCCATAAAATTCAAAATCCCCGCAGCAGTACGCACGCCGCCTTTAATCCGTTTTTTAGTAAAGGCGTTGCCCGTCATAAGCTTGGTCAACACATCATTTAATTCACGCAATGCCGTTGGCTGCACCCCATCTAGCGTGGCAATTCGCAACAGCACATCATTGCGCGTACGTTCGGTTAAGTGCCCTAAAATCGTAGCGGCTTGGTCGGCCTCTAGATGCACCAAAATCGCCGCAATAATCTGCGGGTGCTCGTTGCAAACCAGCTCCGCCACCGCCACCGGATCCATCCACTTCAATCCCTCTATGCCGCTGGTGTCGCTGTTGTGCATGATGCGATCTAACAACCCCGCCGCTTTATCATCGCCTAACGCACTATTTAGCATGTTGCGAATATAGCCCCCGGAATCCATGCCGAAGGTGGTTTTTTCAGATGCCAGTTGATGAAATTCATCAAACACATTCACAATTTGTTCGCGGGTTAAATTTTTAAGCGCGACCATGGCCGAGCTGATTTTTTGTACCTCACGCGGCTCCAAATACTTCAGCACCGAGGCCGCCTCGGCCTCGCCCAAAGTCAGCAGCAAAATTGCACTCTTGTTAATGCCGATATCACTCATTGTTGCTCACCCAACCCTGTACCACTGAAGCGACAATTTTTGGATCTTTTTGGGCGAGCTGCTTGGCCGCCTGCAAATTATTTTCGTAAGAGCTGATGGCCTGTGTCGGCACCGTCTGTCCACTCGCCTCGCTATGGCCGACGAGCTGCGGATTATTATGCTGCTGCTGTCGTGCTGCCGTTGCCGCTGCCGAGGCGGCGGTATAATTTTTCAGCGCGGGACGAATCACGCCTAATAATAAAAACAAGCCAATGCCTGCAATCAACAGATACTTCAGAATATTTTTAGCCAGATCAATCATCTCCGGCTGCTGCCACAGTGGCACGTCAGCCAGGGGAATTTCTTTCTCTACATTAAAAGCACTGTTCATCACGCTCAGACTGTCACCGCGTTTGCTATCAAAGCCTACCGCCTCGCGCACCAGCTCGGTCATTTGTGTTTTTTCAATTTCGCTGAGTGGCTTGGACGTGACCTTGCCATTTTTGCCAACAATAGAACGGTTATTCAGCACCACCGCCACCGACAACCGCTTGATGCTGCCGACCGGTAATTTGGTATAGCTAATGGTGCGATCCACTTCAAAATTAACTGTGGATTCTTTACGCATTTGGGCATCGCTGCCGCCACTACTCGCATTGGCAATAGCATCGGGGGGCGTGACGATGGGCGCGGTCGCAGGCTGGGGTGGCTGGTTAGACAACGCACCGGGCACGCCCGCCGCATTTTTTCCGCTACTGTTATTAGACTCAGAAATTTGCTGGCTGCGTACCGCAGACACTTCTTTATTTTGGTTGGGCTTGAAGATTTCCGCCGCCTGCTCAATCTGCGAAAAATCAATATCCGCTGTGACCTGAGCACGCACATTTTGCGCGCCAATTAAGGGCGCAATAATCGCCTCAACTCGCTGGATATAATCTTGCTCAATCTGCCTCACATACTGTAATTGCGTCGCATCCAAAGGCTGCTTGTTATCCTTAGTCGTGGTGCTGAGCAAGGCACCACTTTGATCCACCACCGTGACATTTTCTGCCGGCATATTAGAAACACTGCTGGCGATGAGATGCACGATGCCGCTCACCTGACCCGCATCCAGCGCGCGTCCTGGGTGTATCCCCAACACAACGGATGCACTCGGTAGCTTTTGTTCTTTCACAAAAACGCTAGGCTTGGGAATAGCCAAATGCACCCGCGCACTTTGCACCGCCGCCAAGGTTTGTACCGAGCGCGCCAGCTCACCCTCCAGCGCACGCTGATAATTGACCTGCTCCAAAAATTGGCTGGTGCCGAATTTTTGATTTTCCATCACTTCAAACCCGGCCAGCGTACTTTTTGGCAAGCCCTGCGAAGCAAGACGCAATCGCACTTCATGCACGTGATTAGAAGGCACCAGCAACGCGCCACCGCCCTCGGCAAATTTATACGGCACATTCATTTGCTGTAGAGATTCGATAATCGCGCCGCCATCGCGGTCCGATAAATTACCGTACAGCACGCGATAATCGGGCGTCTGCCCCCACGTCCACAGCCCGTACATCAACGCAACAATGCCGGCCATCGCCACCATCAGCGTGAGGTTTTGTTTGCCGCTGCCACTCAACATGGGTTGAGGAAGTGCCGGGGATAAATTCTCTGCAGTCATATTTTAGGATGTCATTTGCCTGAAGTTATTTGCCGGAAGTCATTTGTTGTGGCTGTCGTGTTTATCACTGAGTACTATTTATTCCACTGCTAAGGAGTCCTCCTATCACCACGTCCCCTCTCCCTCACTACGGAGAAGAGGGGGTTGCCGCACAACACAATTAAAATTGAAAACTGTTGCACTACTTAACGCACTCTTCCACGCTTTGAATTATCGTGAGATGCGTCAAGTGCGATATGGCAAACAACGAGCAATTCCAGTGGCTTTTTTAATCCTGCACAAAAAAAGTGAGTGATAAGGTGCGAGCTATTCTAGAAGGAGAATAGCGATGGAAATTTCAAGAGTGAATAATCTGCTGGCCGAAATGCGCGCGGCCATGGCGGCGGCACAAAGTGGCGCGGCGGCACCTGGCAGTGAAATTCTCAAGGGCGGTGGGATTAACCCAAGTAACGCAGCGCAAAAAATAAACCCTGCAACGGATTTTTCCAACGTGCTGAAATCATCCTTAGAAGGCGTTGCAAAAATGCAAAATCACGCCGAGGCCATGCAAAAATCTTTTGTACTGGGCGACGATAAAGTCAGCTTGAGCAACGTCATGATCGACATGCAGAAAGCCAACATCGCCTTTCAAACCACCGTGCAAGTGCGGAATAAAGTGATCGCCGCGTACAACGAAATTATGAATATGCAGGTGTGATTTTATTTAAAAAAATAAACATATTCGCACCGCTCTCGACCCTCTGCCCCGCCAGAAAAAAGAAAGGCGCAATGTGCCGTTGAATTAAAAGTAGAACAACAGTAGGT
>JANONT010000333.1:0-5522 GCA_031420955.1 Candidatus Nitrotoga sp.
CGTGGCGAAATCAAGCCCGGCGATACGCTGATCGAGGCCACCAGCGGCAATACCGGCATCGCGCTGGCAATGGCCGCTGCTATGCGTGGTTACAAAATGGTATTGGTCATGCCAGAAAATCAAAGCGTAGAACGGCGACAAAGTATGCGTGCGTTTGGCGCAGAGCTGGTGTTGACGGATAAGGCGGGCAGTATGGAGTTGGCGCGGGACACCGCCGAGAAATTACGCGATCAAGGGCGCGGTGTGATTCTGGATCAATTCGCCAACCCCGATAATCCGCTCGCGCATTACGAGGGGACTGCGCCAGAAATCTGGCGCGATACACAAGGCCGCATCACGCATTTCATCAGCAGTATGGGCACGACCGGCACGATTATGGGCTGCGCGCGATTCTTTAAGGAAAAGAATCCGGCTATTCAAATTATTGGTGCGCAGCCAGAAGAGGGGGCGCAGATCCCCGGCATACGCAAATGGCCGGCGGCTTATTTGCCTAAAATTTATGAGCCGAGCAGGGTGGATAAACTGGAAAATATCGGGCAGGCAGAGGCCGAGGAGATGACGCGACGTTTGGCGTGCGAGGAGGGTATTTTTTGTGGCATTTCTTCGGGCGGTGCGCTGGCGGTGGCACTCCGTATCTCGCAGCGGGTTGAAAACGCGACCCTCGTTTTTATCGTGTGTGATCGTGGAGACCGTTATTTATCTACTGGCGTGTTTCCAGCGTGAGGGCGCTGCTGTACTAAAATCGGCGAGTCATTCCAAGGGAGAAGACGGCTTTGCTGGTTAACTGCTCACCATTCACATGCTGATAAACGGGTATTTGTATGAGGCTATACAGCTGCACCTCGCGTGCAAGCGCGTAGCTTAAACCCGGCGTGATAGAGTAAATTCTGCCGCCGCTGCTCGCTTCTCCAGTTATCGGTGACAAGGGGGCGGCCAAGCCCGTATCCGCGCTATTCCATTGTGCGTTTAGTTGTAACAATCCACTTAGATCATGGTTGAAAAAATAGCGCGATCCGACATCCAAGTTTATTTGTTTGCCAGGCTTAAACACTGGCGACGAGTTGATTGAGTGTTGTAAAGAGGTTTGCGCGAAATGATTCCAAGATGAATTGGACGGAGATCGTTGCCAGAAGCCAGCGAAAATTATATCAGTACTGCCATTGCCCGGTTGTAAGCTTACTTCGCTGGGCACACCACCCGCCTCCCACTGAATATTTTTGCGACCCGTATTTAGTTTTAGCCCTAGCTTCACCCCAATGTTGGAATTTTCAATGACGTTCCAAGTCCAGCGATAACGCCCAATCACCTTAACATCACCTAGCGCACGGGCTTTGAATGTTTCAACTTTTCCAGTCAGGATGCCTGACCCATCCCCCACGCTATGGCTGTGATCCCGCATCATATAGGGCACGTACAGCGAGATGCCTCTACGTTCATCGATTGCATAATCTATAGTTGTGGAAATAATATTATTAACGGTGTGCAAATTTTCCACCTCCTCGTCTGCAAGGTCGGCGACTATTTTTTTGCTCCCCGCGCGTAGCGTGCCTGCACGGTTGTGACTAAGGCGCACATCCAAACCCCAGCCATGTTGGCTTGGGTCAAACTCATCCCAGCTGCTATTGAGCGAGCAAGAAATCGTGCCGCAACTCGCAATTGCAGGACCATAAAACAGCAATCCACCGAAAGCTAAAGCCAGCAACGTATATATTTTTATTATGGCTATACGACTCATCTTAATCCTCAAGGTAGTTATCCAGTTTGAAGCGTGCAGCATAGCTTAAATGGAGTAATTTTTGCCAGTCATCATTTTGCCAGTCATCAAATAAGTTATGCGAATTTTTCCTGATGCATAGCCGCTTCTTCTTTTGCGCACGGGCGAACAAGCCCTGCGCTTGCAGCGTCTTCCTCACCCAGTTGTAGCTGCGGCCGCCTTGGTGCTCGCGCCGATCAAGCGTAAAAATGCTGTGCCTGCCAGCCCTGATAGCGGCTGCGGTACAGATCCCCCAGCGCCATGACTTCGTCCACCGGCGCACACCGTCACGATACCTGCGACAGCCGTTTGTCGACCAGCCCTTCTAGCCCGGCTTCTTCATAGCGATTCAGGTAGCGCCTGAAACTGCGCTCGCACACCTCCAGTAACCGCGCCGCTTCTTCCTGCGTCAGCCGCCCCGCTTGCCACCCTTAACATACGCCTCTGTAAATCTCATCTTCCTTATCTCCTGTGACAGTTCCGTCCGTTTCATGTTTGCCCCTCCTCGGGGGCATCATAAAACCGGACAGATTACGTATTCTCTACATTGCCCTATAAACTGATAGCCAAAACTTTTTATCTATGTATAATGCGCGCCTCGTTGCGATGTTCGTGCAACGTTAGTCCATCGTTATCTGACCTTTCAGGCTGTTTCACAAAGCCCTGCTTTTTACCGGTTAGCGACGATGTTTATGCGCCGGTAGAGCCTCAAACCCCCTACTGAATTTTTATGTGTAGCTTTTTAGCTACGCACGCGCCTTGCTGTGAGCTTTTTAATTTAAGGAATAAACGTGTCTATTGAAAAAAATGCAACTGAGAATATAACTATTACTAAACCAATCTCTATTAACGGCTTTGCTACTTTGGGTTTACACCCAAACATTCTCAAAGCAGTGGAAGAGTCTGGCTATACCACGCCTTCACCCATCCAAGCCGAAGCCATTCCCAGCGTGATGGCTGGCCATGATTTAATGGCTTCTGCGCAAACCGGCACGGGTAAAACCGCTGCTTTTATTTTGCCGGCCTTGCATCGCATTGCGCAGCCGCCCGCAGTACATAGCAAAGGCCCGCGTGTTTTGGTGCTCACTCCCACGCGTGAATTAGCCCAGCAAGTTTCCGACGCTGCCGCTAAATATGGAAAAAATATGCGCTTGAAAGTCGTGAGCATTTTGGGCGGCATGCCTTATCCGCTGCAAAATAAATTACTGTCTAGCCCGGTCGATATTTTGGTGGCAACACCAGGCCGTTTGATTGACCATATCGAGCGTGGCCGTATTGATTTTTCGCGTTTGGAAATGTTGATTCTGGATGAAGCCGATCGCATGTTGGACATGGGCTTTATTGACGATGTGGAACGCATTGCAGCGGCCACGCCCGCTACTCGCCAAACATTATTGTTTTCCGCCACCTTGGACGGCATGATCGGCGGATTGGCAAAACGCCTGCTGAAAGACCCTAAGCGCATCAGCATTACCGCAACGCAGGCTAAGCACGAAAACATCGACCAGCGTTTGATTTACGTGGATGACATGGCACATAAAGGTCGTCTGCTTGATCATCTGCTGCGCGATGAAGCCATGACGCAAGCAGTCGTTTTTACTGCTACTAAGCGCGATGCCGACACACTGGCCGACAAGCTGATGTCGCAAGGTCACTCCGCCGCACCGCTGCACGGCGATATGAATCAGCGCGAGCGTAATCGCACGCTGACTAATCTGCGTAGCGGTCGGGTGCGTATTCTGGTGGCAACCGATGTCGCCGCGCGCGGTATTGATGTCCCCGGTATCTCGCACGTGATTAATTTTGATTTGCCGAAAGCTGCAGAAGATTATGTACACCGCATTGGTCGTACAGGTCGTGCGGGTTCTTCTGGCATTGCGGTATCGTTTGCGTCGGGTCGCGATTCTGGCAATCTGCAAAAAATTGAGCGTTACACCGGGCAAAGCATTACCGCCCATACCATCGCTGGATTAGAGCCGAAATTTAAGCCACGTTCGCAGCCTTCTAATAACCGCGCTAAACCATCAGGTGGTTTTGCACACCGCGCACCGAGCGATAGCCGTCATGCGTATCCAGATAATGCGCGCCGTGAAGGTCAGTCGCATAATCGTTTTGGTGATAATGCTCGCCCAGCGGCGGCTCGCTCACCTGATGGCAGGCCATCTGATGCAAGGCCAATGGGTGCCAGATCAACGGGTGTCAGGTCAACGGGTGCTTATCCGGCCAATACGACTGCACCAGTCCGTCGTACAGGCGGGCAGCCGCAGACTTTTAACCGTCAATCCGGCAATCGGGATAACAGCGGCAACAGGTAACCGGTTTGTAATAGCAAGTGAGATGTAAAAAGGCTCCGAGAAATCGGAGCCTTTTTTATTGCCTAGAACTTTATTGCCTAGAACTCAGCCAATATTAATCGTGATGTCGGCTATTACTTCTGTTGTCGTGGTTGTCATCATCAATGGTGTTTGCTCTTATGTCGGTTGTCATGACGTTTTTTTCCGCGCTTATGCTTACCATGATGATTGTCATCGCCATGATGTTGAATCAACACGGGTTGCGTACTTTTTTGGGTGCCAATAGCCGCGCCTGTTGCGCCGCCTATTGCCCCTCCCAAAATAGCGCCATCACGCCCCCCCACGTTATGCCCAATTGCGGCACCCGCTCCGCCACCTATTGCGCCGCCTATAATCGCACCGCTGCCCGCTGCTATCGCGGACATACTAATCACTAGAAAAAATAGGGCTGCTATATATACCTTCATTGTTTTAACTCTCCACTCATTTGGTTTTTGATTTTCAACACACCCAGAAAAATACTGAGTGTGCTGACCATACGTTTTTGAGTGTAAAGCAGTTATTGCAATTTAGCCACAATATTCAGCCATAATGTTCATCTGGATATTTGTCTGGAGGATATTTACCTAATTTGCCTTCGCAGCACTTCCGTCAATGCTAAAAAACCTGCTATCGTTCCCTCATGTTTACAGTAAACCCGCTAGCTTTAATATGAATAAACTGGAAAACCTTAATTTTGACAACACTTTTGCGCGCCTGCCCGATGTTTTTTATAGCCGCTTGAATCCCACACCGCTACCGCACCCATATTTGGTCAGCTTCAACACTGCTGCCGCCAACTTGATAGACTTGGATAATGCGGAAGCACGGCGCGCGGATTTTACCGACTATTTTATCGGCAATCGTTTACTGCCCGGCAGCGCGCCGTTGGCCATGCTATATGCGGGTCATCAGTTTGGACATTTCGTACCGCAGCTCGGCGATGGCCGCGCCATTTTGCTGGGCGAAATTAAAAATCAAGCTGGCGAATATTGGGACTTACAGCTTAAAGGTGCGGGCATCACACCTTACTCACGCCGGGGGGATGGTCGCGCTGTGCTGCGTTCCAGCATCCGCGAATATCTATGCTCGGAAGCGATGCACGGCTTGGGTATTCCGACTACGCGCGCGCTGTGTATCGTCGGTAGTGATGCCACGGTCTATCGTGAAACGGCGGAGACCGCTGCGGTGCTCACACGCCTATCTCCTTCGCATGTACGCTTTGGTTCGTTTGAGGTTTTTTATTATCGCAAGCAACACGCGCAAATCGCCACACTTGCTGATTACGTCATTGCGCGACACTTTCCTGAAATCGCGCCAACACCAGAAAAATATTTACATTTGTTAAATGCGGTTATCGCCCGCACCGCTAGACTCATGGCGCAATGGCAGGCGGTGGGTTTCGCGCACGGCGTGATGAACACCGACAACATGTC
>JANONT010000334.1:0-3461 GCA_031420955.1 Candidatus Nitrotoga sp.
ACTTAAGAGCCTTTAGCGCGCTTGGCCAGCTTATGTTCCAGATAATGAATGCTGGTGCCGCCTTGTATAAAAGCCGCGTCCTGCATCAACTCTTGATGCAAGGCAATATTGGTTTCAATGCCGTCCACCGCCATTTCTGACAGCGCGGTACGCATCCGCGCAATCGCTTGATCACGGGTGCTGCCGTAGGCGATGATTTTGCCGATCATAGAATCATAATTGGGTGGTACAAAATAATTGGTGTACACATGCGAATCGACCCGTATGCCGGGGCCACCCGGCGGATGCCAAGTGGTGATGCGACCCGGCGAAGGGGTAAATTTGAATGGATGCTCGGCGTTGATGCGGCACTCGATGGCGTGGCCTTTAAACTCAATATCTTTTTGTTTGATGCTAAGCTTTTCACCCGCCGCGATGCGGATTTGTTGCTGCACAATATCAATACCAGTAATAAACTCGGTGACCGGATGCTCAACTTGCAAGCGCGTGTTCATTTCAATAAAGAAAAATTCATTATTTTCAAATAAAAACTCGAACGTGCCCACACCGCGATAGCCAATTTTGCGGCAAGCTTCGGCGCAACGTTCGCCAATTTTATCGCGCAGCTTGCTGCTCAACAACGGCGCAGGGGCTTCTTCCAATACTTTTTGATGGCGTCGCTGCATAGAGCAATCGCGCTCGCCCAAGTACACCGCATTACCGTGTGAGTCGGCCATAATTTGGAATTCAATATGGCGCGGATTCTCCAAAAACTTTTCCATGTATACGGTCGGATTATTAAACGCTGCCTGCGCTTCGCTGCGCGTCATGGAAACCGCTGTTTGCAAAGCCGCCTCGGTATGCACCACGCGCATTCCGCGCCCGCCGCCGCCGCCCGATGCTTTGATAATAACTGGATAACCTATCTTGCGCGCAATGGCGGAAATAGCCTCCGGGTCTTCTGGCAGCGCGCCTTCCACGCCGGGCACGCACGGCACACCGGCTTTAATCATGGCGATTTTGGCGGAAACTTTATCGCCCATCATGCGGATGGTGTCAGGGCGCGGACCGATAAAAACAAAGCCGCTTTTTTCGACACGCTCGGCAAAATCTGCATTCTCAGACAAAAACCCATAACCGGGATGAATGGCTTGCGCATCCGTCACTTCTGCCGCGCTGATAATGGCAGGTATGTTGAGATAACTCAGCGATGAGGGCGCAGGGCCGATACATACCGACTCATCTGCCAGCTTGACGTACTTGGCATCGGCATCGGCTTCCGAGTGTACCGCCACGGTTTTAATCCCCATTTCGCGGCAGGTACGCTGAATACGCAAGGCGATTTCGCCCCGATTCGCGATGAGAATTTTTTCAAACATTTTTGGGGTTTCCGCTGGCGATGCTACACGCATGATGGTGCGCTTAAACAAGCCTGTTTTAGAGTGGTCTGCGGTGCTGGGTTGTTCTGGTTTCTTTTCAAACATTGGGGGCATGATCGAACATTAAGAGTTTTATCGAACTATATGTTTTAACCGACGATTAATTTAACCGATGACAAATAAAGGTTGTCCGTATTCCACGGCCTGACCATTTTCAACCAAAATGGCCTTGATGGTACCGCTCTTATCTGCCTCAATTTCATTCAGCAATTTCATGGCCTCAATAATACAGACCGTTTCGCCTTCATTGACTGTCTGACCGACTTCGACAAACGCCTTCGCGCCCGGCGAGGGGCAACGATAAAAGCTCCCCACCATAGGCGACTTAACAATATGCCCTTCCGGAGCAGCGGGCGAGGCAGGTACTGCGGGTGCGGCAGCGGCTGGGGGTGCAGCACTTGCCATCATCTGCTGCGGTGGCGCATAATATTGCTGCATATTCGCATTCGGAACCGAGCGGCTAATCCGCACGCGCTCTTCACCTTCACTAATTTCCAGCTCGGCAATGCCCGAACTTTCAACCAATTCAATCAATGTTTTTAATTTACGTAAATCCATGTTCAGCTCCTAACAGAGGCTTCCAAAGCGTATTGCACCGCCAGCTTATAGCCCGCCGCGCCTAAGCCACTGATCACGCCAACCGCTAGATCAGAAAAATAGGATTCTTTGCGGAAAGCCTCGCGTGCAAACACATTAGAAATATGTACTTCAATAAAAGGAATAGCGACAGCTGCCAAAGCATCACGCAGTGCCACGCTGGTGTGGGTAAAAGCGGCGGGGTTGATAACGATAAAATCGATTTTTTCTTGCGCGGCCAATTGCACGCGATTAACTAAATCTGATTCTGCATTGCTTTGGAAGTGATGCAAATTTGCCCCCTTCTCGCTGGCTAATTGCAACAATCCTTGGTTAATTTCGCTTAATGTGACAGACCCATACACACCCGGCTCGCGGCTGCCGAGCAGATTCAAATTGGGGCCGTGGATGACTAAGATGTTTTTCACCCGCGTAGTTTGCCGCAAATAGGGTGGGATTGTCCAGTTTTAGATAATAATATTGAGAACATGCTGAATAGATAAGTTTGCTGTTACACCTGTTAGAAAGCCGTGCTATTTACGACATGTTTTGCTTGACTGAATGTGAGAGGCTGTTTTAAGGTGATAACCTGATTTAAAACTACAACGGGGAACATAACCATCGTGCCGCAAAACGTTCACTCACTAAAAACCGTCTCTGAATGCATTGCTATTGCCCTGCGTTGTTGGGGAAACTTATCGCCGAAATTAATAACTTGAAAGAGGGAAAAATCATGTCCACCAACACCGTTCATCTTCACCGCGTTTTACGCGCCCCTCCCGAGCGCGTTTATCGCGCATTCCTTAATGCGGATGCGCTGGTAAAGTGGCTTCCACCGAACGGCTTTACCGCCACGGTGCACCACATCGACACCCGTGTGGGTGGGACATTTAAGATGTCATTCACCAATTTCACCACGGGGCAGAGCCATTCTTTTGGTGGCGAATACCTTGAACTGGTGCCTGATGCGCTGCTCCGTTATACGGACAAATTTGATGACCCCAACCTTCCTGGTGTGATGCATGTGACGGTGTCCTTGAAGGCCGTATCCTGTGGCACGGAGTTGAGTGTGGTGCAAGAAGGTATCCCCGATGTCATCCCCGTTGAAATGTGTTATCTCGGTTGGCAGGAGTCGCTCACCTTGCTGGCGATGCTGGTTGAGCCGGACATTCAGCAGTAATTACGCGGTAGTGGGTGTCCAAATTTAATCTCTACCTTCCCCGTGGTCTCACGTTGCCAAGCAATCTCAGCGTTGCAAAATGGCATCCGTGCCGCTGTTATTAAAATCCGCACACCCAGTAAACCAACCTTTTTATTTGCTGCCCACACGCCGCGCTTGACACGCTATCTATACAATCCCTACCATCGCGCTCTTCTGTAATTTAACCATTTTTTAGCACCGCATTGGGGATCACTTCGTGGCTTTTGAAACGATACAAAAATCGCTCGCTGTAGATATGGCCGTGG
>JANONT010000335.1:0-3415 GCA_031420955.1 Candidatus Nitrotoga sp.
GCACATGCACACGCGGCAGACAAAGCCGCCACGCCCGTTAGCGCGGAATCGCTGCCCAATTCCGGCAAAGTATTAGACGTTATCGACACCGACTTATATTCCTATATTGAAGTGACGAACAATGGTGGCTCGATTTGGCTGGCAACAACTAAAGTCAAAGTTGCCAAGGGTGATATGGTTCGTTACGGACAAGGCTCGGTGATGAATAATTTCCCCAGCAGAACGCTGAATAGAACCTTTCCATCGCTGATGATGGTAGAGAAAGTTGTAGCCGTTAAAAATTGATAGCGTGCAAAAA
This sequence comes from Candidatus Nitrotoga sp., assembly GCA_031420955.1. Lineage (GTDB taxonomy): Bacteria > Pseudomonadota > Gammaproteobacteria > Burkholderiales > Gallionellaceae > Nitrotoga. The sequence continues at coordinate 299 of JANONT010000335.1, forward strand.
ATAAGCAGCAAGTAAAAAAGGACAGGTCACCCTGTCCTTTTTTATTGATAGCAATTGAAATTGAAAAGAGGCTGAATTTACAGCTCAGATAAATAATCTGTTACCGCCTCAATTTCTTCATCCGATAATCTGCTCGCGATATTTCGCATCATGCCAGCGGGGTCGTTGGCGCGGATGACGAGATCGGGGCTGGGGGGAAGGCTCGCATTGCGTAGCTCGGTTAACTGCTTAACCAAATACTCTTTGTGCTGCCCGCCGATGACCGGGAACACTTCATTACCCGGCGATTTGCCCTTGCCATTTACGCCGTGACAGTTTACGCAGCCATACAAACCTGTTTTAGGGTTGCCGTTCAAAAATAGATTGCGTCCTTTGCTGGTGTCCGCATCCGTTTTTTCGCCAGACATCACTTTTTGGGTGGCGAAGTAAGCCGCGATGTCATACAAATCTTGCTTGTCCGTCACCGTTTGAGACATTTCTGCCATCGTCTCGTTATTGGCGCGTACGGTTTTTTGAAACTCTGAAAATTGCTTGCGGATGTAGCCCGCATATTGCCCAGCAAGTCTAGGGAACATGCCAGAATCACTCATTCCCACCTCGCCATGACACCCTTGGCACAGCGCGGATTTATCTCTACCCGCCTCTGGGTCGCCAGGATTCACCGCTAGCGCGGGGTTGGTGAAAGAAAAAATAATCGCTGCTACAGCGAGGCAGGTAGATAATTTAAATCGAATATTCATGACACCTCCGTAAATGCATATTGAATTCGTATTGTTGTCATAAATGCCCGCTTCGTCAATTCAATATCGTTTCCGCCAGCAGCGCAGGCGATAAAATAAGAACATCCTGAATCGTTTTGCCGTGGAGCGCGCTGAAATGGGTGCGGTCGCCAGTGACTAATATCTCGCAATGGTGGTGGATGGCGGCAATGAGTACCGGCCTATCTTTTTCTGGCAAATTAACGGTATCTGGCAGCAGTGAGTGATCGGCACTCATACCGCCGATTTTGATCCGGCTAGCCATTGCATTTAGCACGGCAAGGCCGCTCGGCGTTTTTGCGGCTAGATTGCGCCGCGCTTCTTCGAATGCATAAACATCTGCCCATAGTTCATGTCCAGCGGCTTCGGTCAGCGCAAGCAATTTTCTGATCGCGCCATCGGCACGGGCTGCAGAAAAAAGGATGTTTGCGTCTAGAAAAATACGCACCGCGCTAGTGCGACTTGTCTTGCTTGTTCAGCACAGCGGCCAGCTCGGCTTCGCCCTCGGCAAATTCGCGCAAGCGTGCATCGCTGTATAGCTCGATGGGCAGTGTAACGGCAGGTCGCAACAAAATGCCTTCGGGTGTTGTTTCCGCGATCAGTTGATCTGCTGCAGAGATGCCGAGTGCTTTGCGAAATTGGGCTGGGAGGGTGATGACGCCACGCCCAGTGATGGTCAAAGTAGTTTTCGTGTTTGGCAGTTTTGCAGAAAATCAGCAAAACTGCAATAGCCGCTTAAGCTGCTGCCCCAGCTTTGTAGAAATAAAGGGGGCAGATTTGGATTAAGTTTTAGGCCGTGTGTTTTATGAAGCGTGTAATTAAAGTGCTTATTTTAGGTGTGTTAATTAACCTTCCCAAAACAAATTCATTCAGTTAATATTTGTCACGTTGGCTGGCAAAATTTTTTGATCGCACACTTTATTTCATGATAAATCTAACGCAGCGCAAAACTAAATGGCTCGCTCGCCTGACGCTGGCGGCGGTGCTGTTCGCGCATGGCGTTTTGGCGGCACATGCGTGTGTGCTGCCTTCGGTGAATCCGACCCATGCTTTTGCCGAGCATAAAGTGGCGGAAAAACCTTGCCATGAAGGCAAAGAAGTCGCCGCAGTAAAAGTTGAGCACATGCCAACAGAGCAAATGAACGGCAACGCTTGTTTAATGAGTTGCACGCAGTCTGACCAAATCAGCGTAGACCATCAAACCCCCACCGTAGCACCCGTTAGCACGGCACAATGGTTGCCTGTTAAATTGCAAACGCAGCAGCAAGCAACGATTTTCATCCCGCACTATCAGGCCCTCAACACAGGCCCACCTGTCGCCATCCGTTTTTGTTCCTTCCTGATTTAGCCGCAGCCTCCGCATAGTTTGCCCTCGCATTTTGGGTGCAATGCTATGCGCGAAATTCCCTATCGGGGGCGCGGTCACCACTTAATTTTTTGCTGAAATTTTATTGCGCCTCCTTTGCGAAATGCCTTCTCACGCAAATTAGTTGGAGCATCAAATGGACGTTAAAAATTTTTACAGTAAAAAAATAAACACACTAAATGTTGTGTTGTGTCTAGTGCTGCTGCCTGCTGGCAACGCTCATTCAGAGCCAGACTCTGGGCCATTACTCGGCGCGCAGGTGGAAGCAATGTTGGAATGGGCGCAGCAACACAATCCAGAATTAGTCGCCAGCCGCGCCGAGGCCGAGGCCATGTTGCAGCGCGCAGACACAGCCGGTGCCTGGGCTGACCCAAGTTTGCGCGCGGAATGGATGGGCATAAATAATATCGACAACGCCGCGCGCAGCACGCGCTATACCTTGATGCAGGCCGTGCCGTTCTGGGGCAAACGCGGTTTGCGGCGCGAGGTGGCCGAGGCCGAAACGAATCAGGCACAGGGGGTGTCGCTGGAAACTTGGGCAGACTTAGCGAGCAGAATTAAGACCGATTTCGCGCAATATTATTTGCTGCATCGCAGTGAAAAAATCACGCAAGAAATTTTAACTTTAACCGATAATTTAGAGCGCGTAGCCCAAGCGCGCTACGCCACTGGGCTGGCTGCTCAGCAAGATGTGCTTCGCGCGCAAATTGAACAAACTCAATTACAGCGCGAGTTGCTGATGTTGGAAACCGAGCATCATCACGCTATCACGCGCCTGAATACTTTGTTGAAACGGCCTGCCTCTGCGCCGTTGGCCGACCCAGAAAATTTGCGTGCTATTCCCCCTCCCTCAGTGCGAGAAAGTGCGGCGTTGGCGCAACGCTTACGCGCAAAAAATCCGCAACTTTTTGCGGCGGATGCCAAGCGAATTGCAGCAGAAAAAAATCGCGAACTCACGCTTAAAAATCGTTATCCAGATTTAATTTTGGGCGT
>JANONT010000336.1:0-1885 GCA_031420955.1 Candidatus Nitrotoga sp.
TCCACCGGTGAAAACGCATAGCCGGAACTATTCACGTCAGGTAGCAAAATGCGGATGTTTTGCTGCAGCGCATCGGCATAAAAAATACTCACTTTTTCAGTGTTATCTAAATCGCCCGATAGCGTCGCGGCCATGAATGCCGCTGGATAGTTAGCTTTGAGATACGCGGTTTGATAGGCCACCAGCGCGTAAGCGGCGGCGTGAGATTTATTAAAACCGTAGCCCGCAAATTTTTCCATCATGTCAAACAAGCTGCCCGCGCGCGCTTGGGTTGTGCCATGTTGCACTGCACCGTCTATAAATTTCTCACGCTGCAGTGCCATTTCTTCGGCCTTCTTTTTACCCATCGCACGACGCAATAAATCAGCCTCGCCCAAACTGTAGCCGCCCACGATTTGTGCCATTTGCATGACCTGCTCTTGATACACCATGATGCCGAAAGTCTCGCGCAGCACGGGCTCGACCGCGGGATGCGGGTAGTCAAATTTCTCGCCGTGTTTGCGCCGAATAAAATCGGGAATCAAATCCATCGGGCCGGGACGATACAGCGCGACCAAGGCGATGATGTCTTCAAAACGATCCGGCTTAGCGCGCACCAGCATGTCTTTCATGCCGCGCGATTCCAACTGAAACACAGCGGTGGTGTTACTCTTTTTTAGCAGATCGTAAGTCGCGGCATCGTCCAGCGGCAGGTTCTCTAAAACAAGCGGTGGATTATTACTGTGCAACCGATTCACATGCCGCACCGCCCAATCGATAATCGTCAGCGTGCGTAAACCCAGAAAATCGAACTTCACCAAGCCGATGGCTTCGACATCATCTTTATCAAACTGGCTGATGCCTTTATCGCTGCCTTCGGCGTAATACAGCGGGCAAAAATCGGTCAGCTTGCCCGGTGCAATCAGCACGCCACCCGCGTGCATACCCACGTTGCGGGTTAAGTCTTCCAGCCGCTCACCTAACTCCAGCAACTCTTCCACGCCTTCTTCGCTGCTGATAATAGCGTTAAATTCCGGCTCTATCTCGCGCGCTTTTTTGAGCGAGACGGGCTTCACCCCTTCGAGTGGAACTAATTTTGACAGGCGATCACACAAGCCATAAGGAAAATCCAAAACCCGCCCCACATCGCGGATAACCGCTTTGGAAGCCAGTGTGCCGAATGTGGCAATCTGTGAAACGCATTGCGCCCCATATTTATTTTTGACATATTCGATCACGCGCTCGCGTCCATCCTGACAAAAGTCGATGTCGAAGTCGGGCATAGAAACGCGCTCTGGGTTTAAAAATCGTTCGAACAACAAACCATATTGCAGCGGATCAAGATCGGTAATGCCCAAGCTATATGCCACCAGCGAGCCAGCACCAGAACCACGCCCGGGGCCGACCGGCACACCATTATTTTTTGCCCAGCGAATAAAATCCGCCACGATTAAAAAATATCCGGCGAAACCCATTTTGCAAATCGTGGCAATTTCAAAGGCCAGTCGCGCCGCATATTCCGGCATTTTCACCGCCCGTTCTGTTTCATCCGCGTACAAGTGCACCATGCGTTGTTGCAACCCGGCTTCGGTTTCAGTACGCAAAAATTCTTCCAGCGAGATTCCGTGCGTGGTGGGAAAATCGGGCAGATGCGGCTTGCCCAAGGCGAGCGAGAGATTGCACCGTCTGGCGATTTCCACACTGTTTTGCAATGCTTCGGGTAAATCAGCAAACAACTCAACCATCTCGGCCTGCGTTTTGAAATATTGTTGCGCGGTGAATTGTCGGACACGACGCTTATCATTCAGCACATAGCCTTCGGCGATGCACACGCGCACTTCGTGCGCTTTGTAATCATCGCGGGTTAAAAATTGTATGGGGTGCGTAGCCACCACGGGCAAGGCCA
>JANONT010000337.1:0-4052 GCA_031420955.1 Candidatus Nitrotoga sp.
TACAAATCGTCGCCTTCTTCCATGAATATAGGAAGAAGGTCTGCATCCAAATCATCTTTTATGACCCGACCTTCTGGAGGCGGCTCAGATGCAGGCGGCATGGACACTATCGGCAGCGATATAGTGGGCAATGCTTCCCAAGCCGGGGGCGCGGGTGGAGGAGGCGCGGCAGGGGTGTCAAAATCGAGCGATATTTCTGGTAATGCCGCTTCTGGTAAATATACTTCTGGTAACGATGCTTCTGGTAACGACATTTCCGGCGGCGATAAAATCGGTGCGGGTAAATCTTCTGGCAAATACTCCGGCATTTGCATTTCTTCAGCCGCAATTTCTACCTTAGGTGGAGCAAATGCTACAGACGCGGGCGGTATCTCAAACATGAGCGGCACTTCTACTTCTGGCATCTGCATTGCTTCGGTGGCACTTGCCACCTTGGGTGTGGCGAATACTTCTGGCGCGAAAGACGACTCTTTTTTTTCTTCTAGCCTTGGCTTTTCTTCTAGCCCTGGCTTTTTTTCTAGATCAGGCTTTTTTTCTAGATCAGGCTTTTCGCCTAACTTAGATTTTTCGGAACGTAATTGCGCCACCAATAACAGTTGTGCTGATGGCAAGCGCATTGCACAAATCTCTGCCACCATGGTCTCCAGCGTGGCCACCGCATTTTTGAGCATGTCCTCCTGCCCCGCGCTAAGCATGAATTCTGTTTCTATCCTGGCTTGCAACCATAGCTCTAAGGCGTGGGCTAGATCGGCAATTTGCGTGATGCCCATTGCTTGCGCCACACCAGCTAAAGTATGCCCTGCCCGCATAAAACCATGCTCTACGGTAGGTGGTTGAGAGGCGAGCAAGTTTGCTACGTGTTTTTTGAGCGCGGCCACATGCTGCGTGGCTTCTTCGGTTGAGATTTTAAATAGGGTGGGCGAAATGCTGACCCCGCCTATGCGTATTTCATCAGCCTCTGTTTCGATAATAGCGGCGGGTTCATGTGCTGGGTCGAAATTCAGTTCTGGCGGTGCAGCAAGGACAGGAGCTTGCTCCGGCCGTGCGTCCTTTTCAACCGATTTTGGCATCCAATCAAAATCCAGCGGCACAGGCTGCGAAACCGAAGCCTGTTCGGCCTGAGTGGGCGCTTCAACCTGCGGTTGCGCGGGCTGAAACTCCAACGACAATTCCAATATTTCATCGGGAAGCCGTGAAGGTGGCTGCACCATGAGTTGCTCGGCAACAAGGTCAGAAACAATCTCTGGCAGAGGCTCGGCCAGTGTCGCGGATAAATCTGGAAGGGGTGCAGTATATTTTTGCTGCCCAGTCTCTGGCATGAGCACGATCTCTGGCTCTGGCATTATGGTCAATGCTGGCTCAGGGGTAACTGATTCTGGGGTAACTGGAATGCTGGGTCCGGGCATCTCAAATTCCATCACCTCTATGGCGGATTTTTCAACCTCTGCGGCCTTGCCTGGTGACGTTAAAGAGGCCGTTAATGCTGGCTCATCAATAAACGCTTCTTCGGCACGGCTTCCAACTTCCTCAGCATCCACGAGCAAGGAGGCATAGTCCACCGCCACAGGTTGCCCGTTTACCAACTGCTCCACCCAAGTTTGAAATATCTGTCTAGCATCGCTAATGAGTTTTAACAATGCGGTGTTGGCTGGCTTATTGCTTTCTAGCCATTTATTCATGGCGCGCTCAACCCCCCATGCCACATCGCCGATCTCGGTTAAACCCACCATGCGGCTGCTACCCTTTAGTGTGTGGAAGCCGCGCCTCATCACAATAAGCGGCTCACGGCTGGAGCGATGCAAATGGCTGAGGTCCAGATTGACCCGTAAAGTTTCTAGTACTTCGGTGGCTTCTTCCAGAAAAATTTCTTGCAAATCGTCATCATCACTCCACCCTTCAGTATCGGCTGGCGCAAGCGTGGGGGCAACGGGTGCGGTCGCAGTGGGGGCAGTTTGTTGTGCGTTCAACAATTCGCGCAAGGCCTTTTCAAGCGGGGCAGAGTCGGGCTGTTGACCTTGTGCCAAATTTTTTACGTAGGCTACGAGCGCACCACTCGCGACCGCCACGGTCAGCATTTCTGCCTGCGTGGGATTGCCACCGCCCACATAACGTGCCGCAGTTTGGCCTAGGGCGCGGGTTATTTGCTCGGCCTGATCTAGCGACAAGATACGGGTAATGCCAAGCACTTGTTGCAACAAACGTCCCAGTTGCACCAAGTCGCCCCGCAAAGCGGGGGTGTTAAAAAAGGCACTGAAGCCTTGCTCTACATTTTGCAGATTATCGAGTATCTCGATGACTAGCGGTGCCATGACTTTGCGGTCATCCAAACGCATATTGAGCGCAACGATTTTCTCAAACTTATCTGTGTCAACAGGCGATTGCTGCAAGCTCTCTAATAAGTATTCAGATAAAAGACGTGCTTGATCGTGAAAATCACGGCTCAGTCGGCTGTAATTTTCGATGCCGTTTTCCAATAGCAGCAAAGTCATCGCCATTGGCTTGGCGATGCGCTGTACGCTACCCGTATCCGTAGCCTTTGTTGCAGCAGCATAAATTTGCTTGCACAAATATTGCAGCGTGTTGCGGTCTAAGCGTTCTGCAGATTCCGATAAGTGACTAGCCTGATCAATAAAGTTTTTGTATAAATCCGGCTCGTCGCTTTGTAAACATTGTTCCCATGTCGATTGGGCAACATTGTGCTGGGCGCGCATTTGCTCCAACAGTAAGTTGACTTCTTCGGGGGGCAATGTTGCCTCTTGCGGCAAGTAATCGGCTAGCGCGTAAACTTGTTTTATATTTTCTGCCAGCTCACTCACGACATGGCTACGCGCCAGCAGGTATAGCATCTCATAAATGGCTGTGCGCGCCTCGTCAGCCCCTTTGCCCCCATCCAGCAAGAATTTCATCTGCCGATCTATGCGGCCAAGCACACTCTTGGCATTGAGCTCCGGCGGCACGCCGTCAATCAGCAAACAATCCAGCACGCCTGTAGCAATCCACCAAAATGCCCGCTGTTCGTTTTGTGGCTCGCACGCCATAACCCCCGAAACGGCCTGGCGCATACTTTGCAAAGCTTCTGTTGTTTGTACTGGGTTTTGCCCCGCGCCGCGCAACCATTGCAATAAAGCGCGCTGAAATTGGCTGCGCTCAGCCTTGATGCGCGCTTGCGCATTCGCTTGTATAGGTGTTTTTAAAACAGATGAGGGGAGGGTTACCTCCAAATCAGGGAAAAATAAATCCGCTTCGAATGACATTTCCACGCCACGCGCTTGCTGCAACTCTTGATAGGGATTAAATAAGCGAATGGCGGCGTTGCTGGCACCATCCATTAGTGCATCCAGATAATGTGTCAAAGCCAGCAAGGAACGTTGAATTAATGCTTGGTTGGCAGGGGTAGCCGGTAAAGTCTTGGCGGCAATGTCTTGCAACACTTTTTCAATTTCGCCGCAATAAACAACCAAGCCATCTAGGGCGATCATACGCAACACGCCGCTAGTGCGATGCAACTCGGTCAGCGCGTTTTGGATCGCTGACTGATTCTCATTGGGCGCGGCGAAATATGGCGTTAACTCGCGCTCCACCTGCTCCAATGAACTGGTTATTGCGGGTCTAACTGCCGTAAGTGCCGAAGGGTTGAATCGCGAAGTGTAAGTCATAATTCCAATTCTCATTAGAAACGATAACTGTGTTGCCATCGTCTTCGGCTCCTAGCCGTACTCAAAGGTACTGTCTTCGTCACCTCATCCTCGCCGCCTTGTGCTCCTTTTTGTCGGAAACTGGAATAACAACACGCGCGCTTAGTCGGGTACTGCTTTGGGTTTGGTACGCGCTTCGTTTGCGCCGCTATAAAACACTTCTTGTCTATCTATTTCGCGCTTGCTGCACAGCGTGCATTGGCGCACTCTTTCTTGGATGACCAATTGCCCACGAGTAAACGTGGCGGGCGGATGACCAGTGGGTTGCCAGTATCCTTCGGGCTGGGTGTAACCGGGGTCTTCCCCTTTAACGATACTTTCCCATGCGCCCCAGATGTGATTATGATTGCCAAACAA
>JANONT010000338.1:0-3486 GCA_031420955.1 Candidatus Nitrotoga sp.
ACCAGCAGCGCGCAGGCGGCGATGGTGAGTCAAACGGTGCAGGTGCAGCAATCTTTATCAGGCGTAAATCTGGATGAAGAGGCAGCCAATTTAATTCGCTATCAACGCGCCTATCAGGCCGCAGGCAAGGCCATGCAAATCGCCAACAGCATGTTCGATACATTACTCGATATCGGGAGGTAAGCAGCCATGCGTATCAGCTCTAGCACTATTTATGAAGCCAACGTGGCGGCCTTGAGTCAGCAACAAAGCAAGATGCTGCACACGCAACAGCAAATCACCAGCGGTCGCCGCATATTAACGCCGGCAGATGACCCCATCGCCGCCGCACGCGCGCTGGAGGTGGCGCAAGCCGATGCCACCAATACCCAATATGCCAGCAACCGCAACGCCGCGTTGCATAGCACGGCGATGGCCGAGGGCGTTTTGCAAAGCGTCACCAACCTATTGCAGGATGTAAAAACACTCGCGGTGTATGCGGGCAATAGCGTGCTCACCGCCAGCGATAAACGCAGCTTGGCTACGGAGCTGAGCGGTCGTTTGGACGAGCTGCTGGCCTTATCTAACAGTACAGACGGCGTGGGCAATTATCTTTTTTCTGGATTTCAGGGGCGGATGCAGCCGTTCACCAATGGTGCCATGAACGTGCAATACATGGCCGATGACGGCCAGCGCATGATTCAAGTCAGCAGCTCGCGCCAGCTTGCAGCGAGCGATTCCGGCGCAGATATATTTATGCGGATTAAAAATGGCAATGGCGTATTTGCCCTGCAAGCAGGCGCAGGCAATACCGGTAGCGGCCTATTAAGCCAGGGAGTGGTCACCAATCCGGCGTTGATTAACGGTGACACGTATCAGTTGAGTTTTAGCGTGGCGGCGGGCGTCACTACTTACAACATTACCAATACCACCACTGGCACACCTTATTCAATCGGCAACGCTTATGTCAGCGGACAGCCGATTAATTTTCAAGGGATGCAGCTTGATATTCAGGGCGCCCCCGCCAATGGCGATGTGTTTACCGCTGCGCCCAGCAGCAATGAAAGTTTGTTTAAAACTTTATCCAATTTAATTAGCACGCTGAATCAACTCAATGTTTTGGGCGGGGCGACAGCGGCGGCGCAATTTAACAACAGCGTAGGGCAGGCGTTGAATAATCTGGATCGCGGGCTGGACAATGTGCTGACTGTTCGCGCCTCGTTGGGCACACGGCTGCGCGAGTTGGAGTCATTGCAGTCCACCGGCGAAGACCTCGGTTTGCAATACAAACAAACGTTGTCGCAATTGCAGGACGTGGATTTTAATAAAGCGATTAGCGATCTCACGCAGCAGCAACTGGGTTTGCAAGCCGCGCAAAAATCGTTTTTGAAAGTGTCGGAGCTGTCGTTATTTAATTATATTTAAAGCAAAGTTTAACAATATTAAGTGAGCATGGGGCGAGGGTGCAGGAACAGCGTTGGATGATTAATGTAAACATGAAATGACCGCCACTTTACAAGAAAGAATATATGGATACCTCAACAGTTAACGCCCCGCTAACAAGTAATCGCGCCAATCGTAAAAAAGATTCCGAGCAAGGGCACAAAAATACTCCTCGTGCAGACCCGGCAATTGGAGAGGGTGAAAGACCCAAAAATGGAATCACGGTCGCGCAAAATATTCCCACAATCACCGCACAGCAAACTTTGATGCTGGTAGACGACGAGGAAAATATCATCGCTTCGCTCAGCCGATTACTGCGCCGCGATGGCTACACCATTGTGCTGGCCAATAGTGGCGAGCAAGCGCTCGCGCTGCTTGCGCGACATCCGGTCGGGGTGATTGTGACCGATCAGTCCATGCCCAAAATGAGTGGCGCGGCTCTGCTCAATCAAGTGAAGGAGTTGTACCCAGACACGGTGCGCATCATGCTCACCGGGCATGCTGATATTCAATTGGCGACCGATGCGATCAATCGCGGTGCAATCTATAAATTTTTGAGCAAGCCTTGGGAGGACGATGCCTTGCGCGCCAGCATCGCCGAGGCTTTTGTGCACTACGCGCTGGTGCAACAACGTGCGAATTTAGCCCGCGATATACAAATAGCCAACGATACGTTAGCGCAGATTAACGCTGAGTTGGAATCATTGGTCGAGCGAAAAAACACTCAGCTCGATCACCTGGCGAACTACGATCCGCTCACCAATCTGCCTAACCGTTTGCTGTTGCTAGATCGTCTAGATAGAGAAATCATCCGCGCCCAACGCGACAATAAATTGGTGGTGGTGATGTATGTTGATCTGGATAGATTTCAGCAAATAAATGATTCATTTGGGCATCCGGTGGGTGACCAACTGCTACAACAAGTCGCGCTCAAATTATCACATTACGTCAAAGACGAAGACAGCTTGGCGCGTTTAGGCGGCGATGAATTTTGTTTTGTGTTGACCGAAATAAAAGACGCGCACGATGCCAGCAACGTGGCGCAAAGCATTTTAGATTCGTTCAAAAATTATTCGGTGACGATTGAGGACAACGATATTTTTATCACGGCCAGCATCGGCATCAGCATTTTTCCGTTTGATGGAATATGCACCACGACCCTGATGAAGAATGCGGATGCCGCGCTGTATCACGCTAAAAGCGAGGGCTTCAACAGCTTTCAATATTACACCACGCAAATGAGCGACCTGGCTTGGCGGCGGCTGACACTGGAAACAGAGCTGCGGCATGCGGTCGAGCGCGAAGAATTTGTTTTGTATTACCAGCCGAAAATAAATTTAGTCAGCGGTCGCATTATTGGTGTGGAAGCTTTGTTGCGTTGGCAAAATCCAGAAAGAGGGCTGGTTTCCCCAATGGAATTTATTCCACTGCTAGAAGAGACCGGGCTGATTATGAATGTGGGTGAGTGGGCATTGCGCGCCGCCAGTCGCCAAGCGCAAATATGGAAAGCGATGGGGCACGATGATATACGCGTGGCGGTGAATTTATCCGCGCTGCAATTTAAGCAGCCAGACTTGGCGGGCATGGTGCAAAACATTTGCATGGAAACCGGGCTTGATATAGGCATGGGCGCGCTGGAGTTAGAGCTGACCGAAAGCTTGTTGATGAAAAATGTAGAGGGAACGATGGTCACGTTGAATAAGTTACATGACATGGGCGTTCGGCTTTCGATAGATGACTTCGGCACGGGCTACTCTAGTTTGAGTTATTTGAAAAAATTTCCGATTCATAGTTTGAAAATAGATCAATCGTTTGTGCGCGATATTTCTACCAGCAAAGATGATGCGGCGATTGTGTCGGCCATCGTTGCGATGGGGCATAGCCTAGGCTTAAAGGTGATTGCAGAGGGTGTGGAGACCAAGGCGCAGCTTAATTATTTGCGAACAATAAAGTGTGATGAAATGCAGGGTTATTTGTTTAGTCGCCCCGTACCCAGCCATGAAATGACGCGCTTGTTGCATGACAAAGAAAGTTTAGAGTTGTCGCTAGAGATTTGACGGGGGG
>JANONT010000339.1:0-6170 GCA_031420955.1 Candidatus Nitrotoga sp.
CCAACGCGTGAATAACGGTTAACGAACGTTGCATTAGAAGAACCCTACGCCAACCTGAAACAACTTTTCAACTTTGCGTATGATTTGTTTGTTCAGCACGAATACGATGACGTGATCGCCCGTTTCAATGACGCTATCGTGGTGCGCCATCATCACCCGCTTGCCGCGCACCATCGCACCGATGGTGGCGCCTTGTGGCAAATCAATTTGGTCTATGCGCCGCCCAACCACTTTTGAAGATTGCTGATCGCCATGTGCCACCACCTCCAACGCTTCTGCCGCGCCGCGCCGCAACGAATGCACCACCGCCACATCACCTTGCCGCACATAGGCTAATAGCGAGCCAATGGTGACATGTGCCGGCGACAAAGCAATATCAATTTTCCCCCCCTGCACCAAACCGACGTACGCACTACGATTGATGAGCGCGATGACCTTGCGTGCCCCGCAACTTTTAGCCAGTAGCGACGACATAATGTTGTTCTCGTCGTCATTGGTTAACGCGCAAAAAATATCAATCTCGGCCACATTTTCTGACTGCAATAAATTTTCATCCGTACCATCACCATGCAGCACTAAAGTATTACTCAGCTCGCTCGCCAACCGCTCGCACACTGTGTTGCTGTACTCTATTATTTTAACTTGGTAATCGTTCTCTAGCGCCATTGCCAGCCGTCGTCCGATGTTGCCGCCACCGACGATCATCACCCGCTTGGTAGGTTTATCCATGCGCCTTAATTCGTACAATACGCTGCGAATATGCTCGGTTGCGGCCACAAAAAAAACTTCATCGCCCACGTTAATGACCGTTGAGCCATCGGGGATAATGGGCTTGTCATTTCTAAAAATCACCGCTACGCGCGCATCAACCTTAGGCATGTGCGTGGCAAGATAGCTCAACGGATGACCCACCAGCGGACCCCCTTCAAAGGCGCGCACCGCAACCAAAGATACGAGGCCGTCAGCAAATTCAAATACGTTTAATGCTTCGGGAAATTCAACCAGTTTACGAATGTAATCGGTCATGATCTGTTCGGGACAAATGGAAAAATCCACGCAGAAATTATCTCGATTAAAAATTTCAGGATGTTCCAAATAATCGGTAGAGCGAATGCGCGCAATACGCGTGGGTGTGTTGTACAAACTGGCGGCCAGCTTGCACGCCACCATGTTGACTTCATCGCTCATGGTCACCGCCAGCAGCATATCTGCATCGGCGATACCTGCTTGCTCTAACACGGATGGATGGGCGGCATTACCGACCAAGGTGCGTAAATCTAAACGATCGCGCAATAGCCGCAAGCTTTCCGCATCGGTATCGACAATGGTGATGTCGTTGGCTTCGCTGACCAGACTTTCCGCCACGGTCGAGCCCACTTGCCCCGCGCCCAGAATAAGTATTTTCACGTCTGCCACCCAGGTTGCTCGGAGCGTTGGCGTAGCCAACTTTTCCATTCTCCAAATAATTTTTCATCGAGTGCCGCGACCACTGAACGTCGCCACACTTTACCTTGCGCGAAATCATCGCGATCCAGGCTGCACATATGCCCGCCCGCTTCCTGCAATATCAAAGAGCCTGCGGCATAATCCCACAACTTTTGTCCACCGTGCAGGTATGCGTCATAACGTCCCGCAGCGGTGTAACACCAATCTAAACTGCTCGCGCCAAAATTACGTTGCGAGCTATAGGGGGGATGATAAACCAGCTCAGAAATTAACTGCGCATTGAGCCGCTTGAAATCAACACCCGCCAGCGCGCCGGACAAAGCAGTAATAGCGGTGCGACCGTGTAACTTACTGCCATTTAGAAATGTACCGCGCCCTTTTTCGGCTGCAAACGCCTCTTTCGCCACAGGGTCATACACCACGCCCATCACACTTTTTCCTTCGCGAATTAAGGCGACGGATACCGCAAAAAATGGCAGACCGTGTACAAAGTTTGAAGTGCCATCTATCGGATCCACGCACCACATGGTTTGCAAGCCATCACCCCATACGGCCTCTTGCTGCGCGGCGGTCATTTCTTCGCCCAGCACAGGCACGTTGAGAATGGCCTGCAACTTGCGCGTGAGTGCCTCTTGCGCGGCAATGTCCGCCTCGGTACACAAGCTGCCATCATTTTTGTGCTGGTGTGCCACCTTCAAATAGCGCGGCATAATTTCTTCTGCTGCCACTAATTTCACGGCTGCCACCACCGCTTTAAGCGTGGCACTCATGGTGGGACTGGCGGCTATATTTTTATCTTTAATGAGAGTGGGCATGAAAAATTTTCGCTTGCATTTATTTGTTGCGGCTGAAGGGAACACCAATTAAATTGGCGAGCGGGAAGAAGTGCAAGGCGCACGGCACGCAGAAACCGGAGTGTATGCGGTATACACGAGGATTTTGAGTACCGCGTAACGCAGCAATTCACCCGCGTAGTCATTTAATCAGCGTTCCCCTAATTTTGCTTCCACTTTATAGAACAACCCATGCTGGCAATTTGATCGGCTGGTCCTTTGCCCGTTTGCGCGACTTGCACCATGGCGTTAAACAAATCACGCGAGGCATCTGCCACCAATTCTTTGCGCGAAGCATCCAGCCGCCCGCGATATTGCAACTCCATTTGCGCATTAAAACCAAAAAAGTCCGGCGTGCAAACCGCACCATAATCTTTGGCTACTTGCTGCGTTGCATCCCACACATAAGGAAATGGATAGGCATATTGTTGGGCAATTTTTTGCATGTTCTCAAATGAGTCTTCTGCATGCTCAACAGGGTCATTCGACATAATGGCGATGCTGTTGATACCGTAATGCTGTAACGCTTGCGTGTCGCGCACAATGCGTTCGCGGATAGATTTGACGTAAGGGCAATGATTGCAAATAAACATTACCAACAAACCATTTTTACCCTGCGCATTTTCTAACGTGTACTCTTTGCCATCCACGCCGCGCAATTTAAAATCCCGCGCCTTCCACCCAAAATCACAAACAGGGGGGTTTAAACTGACCATGACAACTCCTTCGCAATAATTTTTCAGACAATATATTATCACGCACAATTCTATAAACAGCCCCACCCATGTCTACGCCGCGATTTTATTGTCCTGCCATACCGCTCACCGAAACCCTACTAACGGGCAATACATTTGAATTGCCCGCCGCTGCTGCCCACCATGCTAGCCGTGTATTACGCTTACGCATCAACGATGCCGTGCATGTTTTTGATGGCGCTGGTCACGAGCTTCGCGGAAAAATAAGCGAAATAAACGGAAAAAAAGTGCTGTTAAATGAGTTGAAAAATGCCCCCACCCATCCTGAGTCAGTGCTGAATATCATATTGGCACAAGCACTCTGTACGGGTGAAAAAATGGATTGGATAGTGCAAAAAGCCACCGAATTGGGTGTGAACGCAATACAGCCTCTACAGACTCAATACAGCACCGCAAAACTAACGGGCGCGCGTGCCGAAAAACGCACCGAACATTGGCGTGGCATCACCATTGCGGCGTGCGAACAATGTGGTCGGAACACGCTGCCCGTGGTGCATCCGCCGCTCGATTTAGCGACTTGGTTGGCAGATTTGCAGCGCGGTCATCCTGCTGCCAGCAAGTTAATGTTGTCCCCAAACAGCCCCCATCTTTTAACGCAACAACCGCAACCCAGCAGCAGCGTTATATTATTAATTGGCTCTGAAGGTGGGCTGAGTACCAAGGAAACCGCGCTATCCGAGCGATTTGGCTTTACTCCCGTGCGTTTGGGACACAACATTTTACGCGCCGAAACAGCCTCCATCGCCAGCATGACTGCACTGCAAACCTTGTGGGGAGATTGGGTCGCGTCGCCCGAAGCCGCGCCAAAATAAAATTTCTAACGGACTCTTCTAAAAACGGAAAGCCTGGTTAATTTTTTTTCGCATGGTTGCCACATCCAGCTCGCCATAAGCGATGCTAAGTGCCGTGCCATCTGGCGCAAAAAATATCACCGCCGTGGTTCTTTCTTCAATATTGTAATTTTCTAAGAAAGCCTTGCCCTGCGGAGAATGTCCATCTGCCACCAAAAAAGTCACGCGATTATCATATTCTTCCCGCAACGTACCGCTCACAATATCCATATTATTCGCGCTAGCTACGCTATTTAAGTCGTGCACCAACACTACGATATTGCTTCCCTTCCCAATCAAAGAAAAATCTTGAGAAAACCCGCGCGGCAACAAAGCAATAAAAATCCCCGCCACGCCGACCAACACCGCCAGCGTAAATAGCTTAGGCCAAATTGATCGCGCTCCTTTGGCTTTCTGTGCCGCTGAATTATTTTTTTTATCTGATGATTCTTGCACCATTATGCTTCCTTATATCAAATCCTCGTTTACCTGCCTTATCAACTTCTAAAATTTCGTACGTGCGAAATATACTGCCCCAAGAGTAGTCACAGCAACTGTGATTATCTATCTGCAACATTATTAACGATAATCGCCCAAAGCAATCTCACAAAATAAAAAATTAGCAAGGTATCTTTGTACTATTCTGGCCAGTCTGCATGCACTAAAAGAACGGTTGGTTTATACTACCTAAAATAGTATCCCGCCTTATTGCTTGTCTGTTTCTGGAAGAGTACTTTTGAACACGTGTAGCGGGAAGCGGCGCGACAAAAAAATAAAGGGGAAAGTAGAAAATGAACCGGAGAAAAGCATTAAAAACGCTTGGGGGCGGCGCGCTATTAACTGGCGCAGCTCCCTTTATTATCACCAGCAAAAAAGGTGCTGCACTGGCTGACGACACCGTGCATATCTTGCCCAGCGTGGCTATTGGGCCACCAACTGCGCCATTTGCCACGCCGCTCCCGCTCCCCGCCGTTAAAACCCCGATCAAGGCACTCGACCCAGCACCCGTTACTTCTGGCTTTCAGTTTTACGACGACTATCCCGCCAAAGAATTTTACAATGTGGACGTAAAAGAAGGCTTACACAGTTTTCATCCCAAGTTGCCGCTTAATAAAATTTGGGGCTACGACGGCACATTTCCTGGCCCCACTTTCAAAGCGCATTATGGTAAGCCCATGATCGTGCGTCATCACAATAAATTACCTGTGGCACACAAAGGATTCGGTAGAAACAACATCATTACGCATTTGCACAACGGCCATACTGGCTCGGAAAGCGATGGCTTTACCACCGATTTTTACCCGCCGGGCAAATACAAAGATCACCACTATGCACACATGTTGTCGGGTGGCGACCCTAACGAAGCACTCGGCACGTTGTGGTATCACGATCATCTTATAGACTTTACTGCACCCAATACCTACAAGGGTTTAGCGGGCATGTTCTTATTGTTTGATGAAGTGGATTCAGGCGATGAAACCGATACCAATCCACGCGCACTACGCCTGCCCAGCGGAGAGTACGACGTGCCACTCGCGATAGCAGACAAGCAATTTGACGCAGATGGCGCGTTAGTTTTTGACCAAACCGACATGAACGGTTTTGTGGGGGATCGCTTCACTGTCAATGGTGCGATACAACCCTATTTCAAAGTGGCGCGACGCAAATATCGCTTCCGCATTTTAGATGCGGGCCCCACCCGCTGGTATGGCCTACATTTCAGCAACGGCATGTCTTTCCAATTGATCGCCACCGATGGCAACTTGCTGGAAGCCCCTCTCGTCATGGACAAATTGCTTATTTCTCCCTCCGAGCGGTATGACATCGTCATTGATTTCTCCAAATACAAAATTGGCGATCAAATTGTTTTACAAAATAATGTTGATCAAATAGATGGGCGCGGTCCACTGGGTACGCTACTTGACCCTGTTCCGCTCATGCGTTTTGATGTAGATCGCAATGCTGCCGACCCCAGCGTTGTCCCGGCAAAGCTGCGTGAAATGCCGCAAATGCGCCCTGTGGTGCAAACGCGGGAGTGGAATTTTAGCAATGTGGATGGGGCGTGGACGGTCAACGGCGAGCTATTTGATCCAGAGCGCGTAGACGCAGTGGTCAAAGTGAACACCGCAGAATATTGGGATCTAACCAGCTTTGGCGATTGGGCGCACCCGATCCATATCCATCGCGAAGAATTTCGTATCATTTCACGCGGCGACGGACATCCCGTACCCCCCGAAGAGCAAGGCCGAAAAGATACGATTAAGTTGATGCCGTTCAACGAAACGGGCTTAGGGTATTCCGCTAGC
>JANONT010000340.1:0-2400 GCA_031420955.1 Candidatus Nitrotoga sp.
TTTAAAAAATGGGATACCTGTAACAATACTAATCACCGCGCAAGACAAAACCCGTGCTGCAATTTTTATCATTATTGATTAAGTTGGTGCGAAAGGAGATACTCGAACTCTCACGCCTCACGGCGCTGGAACCTAAATCCAGTGCGTCTACAAATTCCGCCACTTTCGCTCATTCAGCAAGAATGAAGCGGCGCGATTATAACACGCGAATTCAGGCTTCAACATGAACGGGGTACCCCAGTTTTCCCGCTGTTATCCGGCTTAAATAATTTTTAGCGGGGAGGACGCTTTGTGCTACGAACACCAAACAACCCTGCGCTCAACTTGCCGCTTCACTGTTCAAGTGGAAAGTTTTATGATGCACCGGTCATCTTAATCTGACTTAAGTCCACCGGAGATCGCCATGTCTAACAACATTGAATCCATCGCACACGAAGCACACGTCTTCCAGCCTTCCGCACAATTTGTCCAACATGCCAATGTCTCCGGCATGGCGGCGTATCAGGCATTATGTACTGCCGCCGAGAACGATTACACAGGCTTTTGGGCGAATTTGGCGCGCGAACATATTGCCTGGAAAAAACCTTTCACGACGACGTTGAACGATAGCAACCCGCCATTTTATAAATGGTTTGAAGATGGGCAACTTAACGTCTCTTACAATTGTTTAGATAAACACCTCGCCACGCAGCCGGAAAAAACCGCGCTGATTTTTGAAGCCGATGATGGAAAAATTACTCGTATCAACTATCGCGATTTGCATCAGCGCGTTTGCCAAGCCGCCAACGGCCTGAAATCTCGTGGTATCAACAAAGATGATCGGGTTGTGATCTACATGCCGATGAGTATCGAGGCCATCGTGGCGATGCAAGCCTGTGCGCGTATAGGTGCGATCCACTCGGTGGTGTTTGGTGGGTTTTCAGCTAAGAGTCTAAATGATCGAATTATGGATGCCCAAGCCTGTGCGGTGATTACGGCAGACGCACAATTTCGTGGTGGCAAGCTCATTCCACTAAAAGATGCGGTAGACGAAGCGCTACAAAATGTCAGCAGTGTGCATAGCGTGATCGTTTATAAACGCGCTGGCAATTCTGTCACATGGAACGCAAAAGTTGACCTATGGTGGCATGATTTGTTCGACGCGCAACCCGCACAATGCGAGCCAGAATGGGTGGAGGCAGAGCATCCTTTATTCATACTGTATACCTCCGGCTCCACTGGCAAACCCAAAGGCGTGCAGCATTCCAGCGCGGGCTATTTGTTGGGCACGATGGTTTCCTTGCGCTGGGTGTTCGATTACAAAGTAAGCGATATTTTTTGGTGTACCGCCGATGTGGGCTGGGTCACCGGCCACAGCTACGTCGCTTACGGCCCCTTGGCGATGGGCGCGACGCAAGTGATATTTGAAGGCGTGCCGACATTTCCCGACGCGGGACGATTTTGGGAAATGATACAAGCGCACAAAGTCACCACGTTTTATACCGCCCCGACGGCGATTCGTTCACTCATCAAATTAGGCGCAGATTTACCGAAGCAATATGATCTTTCCAGTCTGCGCTTATTAGGCAGTGTAGGCGAGCCGATCAACCCGCAGGCCTGGTTGTGGTATTACCACGAGGTGGGCGACGCGCGCTGCCCCATCGTCGACACCTGGTGGCAAACTGAAACCGGCTGCCACATGTTAGCCCCGCTACCCGGCGCGATCCCGGCCAAGCCGGGTTCTTGCACACTGCCCCTGCCCGGCATTATGGTCGGCATCGTGAATGAAAATGGCCAAGAGGTAACCGATCAGAGTGGCGGATTTTTGGTCATCAAACGCCCCTTCCCCTCGCAACTTCGCACCATCTGGGGCGATCCAGCGCGTTACAAAAAAACGTATTTCCCAGACGAAATGCAGGGCGCGTATTTAGCGGGCGACTCGGTACACCGTGACGCGGATGGCTATTATTGGATTATGGGGCGCATAGATGATGTGCTCAAAGTATCTGGGCACAGGCTGGGCACGATGGAAATCGAATCCGCGCTCACCTCGCACCCCGACGTGGCCGAAGCCGCCGTGGTCGGCAAACCGCATGACATCAAAGGCGAAGCAATTGTAGCTTTTGTGGTGCTAAAGAAAGCGAGGCCGCAAGACGCTGCCTCCAAGAAACAGATGGTTGAAACATTGCGTAATTGGGTAAGCAAAGAATTGGGCGCCATTGCCAAGCCTGAAGATATTCGCTTCGGTGATAATCTTCCCAAGACCCGTTCTGGCAAAATTATGCGGCGCCTATTGCGCGATCTCGCTGCCAATCGCCCAATTACCGGGGACATAAGTACCCTTGAAGATTTGGCAACACTTGATACAATCAGGGCCGCCTCGGCGGAAGATGACTCGTAACCCTTGATAGATCGCATACA
>JANONT010000341.1:0-17523 GCA_031420955.1 Candidatus Nitrotoga sp.
CCCCAAGACAAACCATATTGAATCCCACCTTGTGCTAGAATGCGCGCCCTTTAGTTTCACCTAGGTAGTAAATCATGTCCCGCGCACTTCGTAACATCGCCATCATCGCCCACGTAGATCATGGAAAAACCACGCTTGTAGATAAGCTGCTGTCGCAGACCGCGACCTTCGCCGCGCATCAGCACGTTGCTGAACGGGTGATGGATAGCAACGATCTGGAAAAAGAACGCGGCATTACCATTCTGGCAAAAAATTGCGCCGTGGAATATGAAGGTGTGCATATCAACATTGTCGATACACCTGGCCACGCCGATTTCGGCGGCGAGGTGGAGCGCGTGTTGTCTATGGTCGATGGCGTGTTGCTGTTGGTAGATGCTGTAGAAGGCCCGATGCCGCAAACGCGCTTCGTGCTGCGTAAGGCGTTGGCCTTAGGCTTACGCCCGATTGTGGTGATTAATAAAATTGATCGCCCCGGCGCACGCCCAGAGTGGGTGGTTGATCACACGTTTGATTTGTTCGACAAACTCGGCGCAACCGAAGCGCAAATGGATTTCCCCGTGGTGTATGCGTCTGCAATTAATGGCTACGCAATGATTGATCTCGACAAGCCGAGCAAGGATATGCGTCCCTTGTTTGACACTGTGTTAAAGCATGTCCCAGAGCCAGGTGGCGATGTGGATGCACCGCTGCAATTTCAAATTTCCGCGTTGGATTATTCCAGCTTTGTGGGACGCATTGGTGTTGGACGCGTTACGCGTGGCCGCATCAAGCCGGGTCAAGAAGTGATGATTTTGAATGGCGACAAGCCGCCAAAAAAAGCGCGGGTCAATCAAGTGCTAGGCTTTCAAGGCATCGAGCGTATCCAAATGGACGAAGCCAGCGCGGGCGATATTATTTTAGTAAATGGCATTGAAGATATTGGTATCGGCGTAACGCTGGCGGATATAAATCAACCCGAAGCATTGCCTATGCCTAAAGTGGATGAGCCGACTTTGACCATGACCTTCCAAGTGAACAACTCACCCTTGGCTGGGCAAGAGGGCAAGTTTGTGACCAGCCGCCAGATTCGTGATCGCCTGACTAAAGAATTGTTAGTCAACGTTGCGCTGCGCGTAGAAGACACTGCCGAGACAGACTCGTTTTTGGTTTCAGGACGTGGCGAACTACACCTAACTATTTTGCTAGAGACCATGCGTCGCGAAGGCTTTGAATTGGCGGTTTCCAAGCCGCGTGTGGTGTTTCGCACCATAGGTGGCGAGCAGTGTGAGCCGTATGAAATGCTGACCGTCGACGTGGAAGAAATTAATCAAGGCGCAGTCATGGAAGAGCTGGGTCGTCGTCGCGGTGACTTGCAAGACATGCAGTCGGATGGCCGTGGTCGCGTGCGTTTGGAATATCGCATTCCAGCGCGCAGCCTGATTGGCTTTCAGGGCGACTTCATGACCATGACCCGTGGCACAGGGCTGATTTCGCACGTGTTTGATGATTACGGCCCGGTCAAACCCGATATGCCCGGTCGCCACAATGGCGTGTTAATTTCGCAAGATAACGGCGAGGCAGTTGCTTATGCACTATGGAAACTGGAAGATCGTGGCCGCATGTTCGTCACCCCCGGCGATAAATTATATGAAGGCATGGTCATCGGCATCCACAGCCGCGACAACGACTTGGTGGTTAACCCCATCAAAGGCAAACAACTCACCAACGTGCGCGCCTCCGGCACTGATGAAGCCGTGCGCCTGACCACACCGATTAAGCTCACGCTGGAATCTGCCGTGGAATTTATCGACGATGATGAGCTGGTAGAAATCACCCCAGCGTCTATTCGCGTGCGTAAACGCTATTTGACAGAAAACGAGCGCAAGCGCGCGGGGCGGTAAGTTAAATAGATGGGTGTAGCGAATTTATTTTCATTCTAATTTGTTAAACCTTTAATCTTGCCCCCTCATCCCAACCCTTGTGTCAATTCCGCCCAACCGAAGGTTGGATGCGGATTGCCCACCTTTGATGCTCCCAACGGGAGAAGGACTTTCACCTTCCTCACAAATCCAGCAATGCCCGTCCCGGAAACTCCAAATACTCTTTAATCGCACTCAAAAATAACACTGCGTCACGTCCATCGACAATGCGGTGATCGTAAGACAATGCCAAGTAATTCATCGGGCGGATAACGACCTGACCATTCTCTGCGATGGGTCGATCTTTGGTGGCATGAATACCTAAAATCGCGCTCTGCGGCGGATTGATGATCGGCGTAGAAAGCATGGATCCGAACACGCCGCCATTGGAAATAGAAAATGTGCCACCCGTTAATTCGGCCAAGGTAATTTTCCCCTCTTTGGCACGCGCAGAAAATTCGGCGATTTGTTTTTCAATCTCAGCCAACGATAATTTGTCGGCATCGCGAATGATAGGAACCACTAAGCCGCGCTCGCTGCCAATAGCCACGCCGATGTCGTAGTAGCCGTGATAGATAATATCCGTGCCATCGACCGACGCATTCACCACTGGAAACTTTTGCAACGCGCTGACTGCCGCTTTCACAAAGAACGACATGAAGCCTAATTTAACGCCATGTTTTTTTTCAAACGCTTCTTTATAGCGACTGCGTAGCTCGATCACCGACTGCATATTTACCTCGTTAAAGGTGGTGAGAATGGCGGCATTTTGTTGCGATTGCAGCAGCCGCTCGGCGATGCGTTGGCGGATGCGCGTCATCGGTACGCGTTGTTCAATGCGCCCCTCGGTCGATTGAATCGCCACCGTAGCAACTACTGGATTGGTTGTTTTAACAACCGCTTTCGGCTCGCTCTGTTTCGTTGGCTCAATCTTTTCTGGCTCAATCTTTTCTGGTTCAATCTTTTCTGGTTCAATCTTTGGCGATTCAATTTTCACCGGATCAATTTTTTCTGGCGCAGCCTTCACAACCTCTTTAACGCTGCTCGCATTGGCCTGCGCCTCCGTATCAATCATTGCAATAATTTCATTGCTGGCCACTTGCGCTCCATCTTGTTTGATAATTTTGGTCAGCACCCCCGCCTTGGTCGCGGGTAATTCCAACACCACCTTATCTGTTTCGAGGTCGATTAAATTTTCACCTTCGGCCACAGCCTCACCCACTTTTTTATGCCAGGTGAGTAGCGTTGCTTCCGATACGGATTCAGAAAGTTGCGGGACTTTTACTTCAATTAGCATGATGTTGTGCTCCTGGTTTTAGATCGAGATCGTTACGAAATGCGGCATCAATCACCGCCTTTTGTTGCTCTATGTGCACCGACAAATAGCCCGCAGCGGGAGATGCAGACGAGGGCCGCAGCGCATAATCTAAGCGCATTCCATGACGCAAATGGCGCAATAAATAATGTTGGATGCGATGCCACGCACCTTGGTTGCCCGGCTCTTCTTGGCACCACACCACTTCGCTGGCATTGGGATACGCGGTCACTTGCGCTTCAAAGTCAGCGTGCGGAAATGGGTACAATTGCTCAAGCCTGATAATCACAATATCTTGTATTTCGCGCGTACGCCTAGCGGCGAGCAGCTCATAATAAATTTTTCCGCTGCAAACGATAAGCCTGCGAACTTTCGTTTTTTCCAATGCGTCAATCTCTCCAATCATCGGCTGAAATTTCCCTTCGGCCAATTGCGCCAGCGGCGAAGCTGCATCCTTGCTGCGCAACAAACTCTTCGGCGTAAATACAATCAACGGCTTTCTTGTTTTGCGCAACATCTGCCGGCGCAGCAGATGAAACATCTGCGCGGAATTAGACGGGACGCACACCTGAATATTATAGTCCGCGCACAGTTGCAAATACCGCTCAATGCGCCCCGATGAATGCTCCGGACCCATGCCTTCATAGCCATGCGGCAATAACATCACTAAACCACATTTGCGCCCCCACTTGGCTTCGCCCGAGGCAATAAATTGATCGATTACCACTTGCGCGCCATTGGCAAAATCACCAAATTGCCCCTCCCAAATGACCAGTGAATTCGGCTCTGCGCTGGCGTATCCGTATTCAAAAGCCAAGACCGCTTCTTCCGACAAAATGGAATCAATCACAATAAAATCGGCCTGGGGTGTTGGTGAATTTTGCGGCGTAATATTTTGCAAGGGAATATATTCACCTGCGCGCCAGTCCACTCGATTTTGGTCATGCAGGGCCGCATGGCGATGGAAAAACGTACCGCGCCGACAATCTTGCCCCGACAGACGAATCGGATAACCTTCCACCAGCAGGCTGGCGTAAGCCAAATTTTCGGCCATGCCCCAATCAATATCGAGCGTACCTTGCCCCATCGCCACGCGATCTGCAATAATTTTTTCGACCCGCGAGTGCAGCTTAAATTTTTCAGGAATCCGCGTTAATTTTTGCGCCAACTCGTGCAGCTTTTCTACTGGCACAGCCGTGTCAACAGGCGCATCCCATGGTATGTCATCCTTAAACATCGACCAACTGACCGCGTGCTCTTTATTAAAATTCGTCAGCACGGGCTGTATGGGATTATTGCCTTCATCCATCGCTAGGCGATATTCGGCGATCATCGCCTCCGGCTCATCTGGCATAACAATGCCTTGCTCAACTAACTTTTTAGCATATAGCGTGCGCGTGCCAGGATGCTTGTTAATGTACGAATACATGAAAGGCTGCGTCACCAGCGGCTCATCTTGCTCGTTGTGCCCCAGCTTACGGAAACATACCAAATCAATCACCACATCTTTGCCAAATTCCATACGATAATCCAGCGCGATTTCGGCGATAAGCAACACCGCTTCAGGATCGTCCGCGTTCACGTGAAATATAGGCGCATCAATCATCTTAGCTACATCGCTGCAATACAAAGTAGAACGCGAATCCCGCGCATCCGAACTGGTAAAGCCAATCTGGTTATTGATTATAATATGCACTGTGCCGCCCGTTCGATAGCCGCGCGTCTGCGATAAATTAAGCGTCTCCATCACCACGCCTTGCCCTGAAAAAGCCGCGTCACCGTGCAGCAAAACAGGCAATACTGCGCGGCCATCTTTATCGCCGCGACGATGTTGGCGCGCTCGCACCGAGCCTTCCACCACCGGATTTACAATTTCTAAATGTGATGGATTAAAGGCCAGCGTCAAATGCATCGCACCGCCCGGCGTAGCAATATCGGAAGAAAACCCTTGATGATATTTCACGTCTCCAGAACGCAATTCGTGATTATGCTTGCCTTCAAACTCGGCAAATAATTCGCGTGGCAATTTTCCAAGCGTATTAATCAACACATTTAGGCGGCCACGATGCGCCATGCCGATCACCGTTTCACGCACCTGCTGACTGCCTGCGCGTTGCAACAAATGATCTAACAAGGGAATTAAAGTATCGCTGCCTTCCAATGAAAAACGTTTTTGCCCAACATATTTGGTATGTAAATATCGCTCCAAAGTCTCGGCAGCGGTGAGCCGTTCCAAAATGCGGCGACGTTGCGCGTTCACAAAACTGGGTTTTCCGCGCGCGCCTTCCAGACGATTTTGCACCCACCGCTTAATCGCCCAATCGTTGATGTACATGTACTCTGCGCCGATGCTGCCGCAATACGTTTGCCGCACCAAATCAATAATTTCACGCAATGTCATACGCGCCGCGCCGACCAGCGAACCGGTCTCAAAAGTGGTCTGCATATCGGCCTCTGTTAAACCATAATGTGCTGGATTCAGCTCCGGCACTTCTGGTTTTACATGGCGATTAAGCGGATCAAGATTCGCCACGCGCACGCCGAGAAAACGGTGCGCATTAATCATCTGCAGCACCGAAACTTGCTTGCGCTCCAAGCTGGTATTAGTCGAAGTCACGCCCGTAGATTTTGTGGGCAGCGCGGCAAACGCACGCTGGATAGGCGTGTGCGCCACATCGCGAGTAGCCTTGCCCGCTGTTTGCAATGCATCAAAATAAGCACGCCACTCCTCCGTCACAGACGCAGGGCCAGCCAAATAAGACTCATATACGCCCTCCACAAAAGACGCATTCGCACCAAACAGCGCGGAGTTTTCTTGCATAATTTTTATGATGGATGCCACTTTTTTTCCTTTAAATTATTTCGGCCAATTTTTTCAGCCAAATATTTTTCAGCAAAGGTGAGTTATTCACCTCCAGCACAGACATATCAAATAGCTGCTTAATTTATGCCTCGACATTTTCTAGCAACTTGGGATTTTGCTGATAGGCCATCAACAAAAATCTGCGATTTGCCTAGATTTCCTGCAACAAAATAAAATTTTGTCTGCTGTTATCATTAAATGAGTGCCTGAATTTTTTGCAGCTCTTCCACATCAATTAAATATTTACTGCACCCTGTGCCACGTTTTTTTAATATCAATCGAGTGGCCCCATTGATTCTACAAACTAACGCAACGCTCGCCACATTTGCTACGCCTCGGCTGGCTCGCGCTTGAGAAATTTATAATAATTGGTCATGCGGCCAACGCACAGTACGCGCCCACTTTCCATATGTGTAATTTCAACTTCATGCACGATTAATTTTTTTGATCGGCGTAAAATTTTGGCGATGGTTTTCACATTTCCGCTTTGGGCAGCGTTTAAATGTGAGCCGTTGATTTCGATGCCCATCGGGATTTTTTCGTTTAAGTCGATTCCCCAGCAGGCGTGTAGGCTGGCGGCGGACTCAACCAGCAGCATGTTGACGCCGCCATGCAAAATGCCAAAATGTTGCCGCACCATATCGGTGACGGGCATGGTGAGCACCATAAAATCATCGGTGCATACTTGCACTTGCATGCCTATCGCTTCCATCACCGAGCCTGGGGGCAGTGTTTTTATTTCTGCCAGTGTCCAGATTTTGGGGGCGACAGATTTCACTTTAACGCTGGTCTTCAGCGATGTAATCACGTTGCTTGGCACCTTGGTAAAGCTGGCGCGGGCGGCCAATCTTGCGCTCACTATCGGAAATCATTT
The DNA here is from genome assembly GCA_031420955.1 of Candidatus Nitrotoga sp. GTDB lineage: Bacteria > Pseudomonadota > Gammaproteobacteria > Burkholderiales > Gallionellaceae > Nitrotoga. Next base: position 6,951 of record JANONT010000341.1, read on the forward strand.
CGTTCCATTGCGAGACCCAGCCGATGGTGCGTGCCACCGCAAAAATCACGGTGAACATATTGGTGGGGATGCCTAATGCGCGCAGTACAATACCGGAATAAAAATCGACATTTGGATATAGTTTGCGCTCGATAAAGTAGGGATCACGCAAGGCGATTTGCTCTAACTCTAAGGCCATTAAAAACATGGGGTCGTTTTCTAGCTTGAGTTCTTTTAACACTTCGTAACAGGTTTCGCGCATGACGCTGGCGCGTGGGTCCATATTTTTATAGACACGATGGCCGAAGCCCATCAAGCGATATTTTTTATCTTTTACGCCTTTCATAAAATCGGCGACGCGAGAAACATCGCCGATTTCTTCCAGCATTTTTAACACGGCTTCATTTGCCCCGCCATGCGCTGGCCCCCACAATGCGGCGATACCAGACGACACGCAAGCAAATGGATTCGCGCCACTAGAGCCCGCCAGCCGCACGGTGGAAGTGGATGCATTTTGCTCGTGGTCGGCATGCAAAATAAAAATGCGTTCCAGTGCGCGCACCAATTTTGGGTTGGGCACGTACTCTTCGGTGGGCGTGGCAAACATCATGTACATTAAGTTTTCTACATAGCCGAACGCATTTTTCGGATACATAAACGGAAAACCCGTGTAGTACTTATACGTCATGGCGGCAATAGTGGGCACTTTAGAAAGCAAGCGCAGAGCCGATATTTCGCGATGCTCGGGATTATTGATATCCAACGAGTCATGATAAAAAGCTGATAGCGCGCCGACTACGCCGACCATCACCGCCATGGGGTGTGCATCGCGCCGAAAGCCGCTAAAAAATCGCACAAGTTGGTCGTGCACCATAGAATGGCTTTTTACTTTACCGCTGAAATCGGCCATTTGCTCGGCATTGGGCAACTCGCCATGCAGCAACAAATAACACACTTCCAAAAAATTAGAATGCGCGGCTAACTGCTCAATCGGGTAGCCTCGGTAATACAGTTGCCCCGCATCGCCATCAATAAAAGTGATGTTGGAAGTGCAACTGGCGGTCGATAAAAACGCCGGATCATAAGTAAACATCCCCAGTTTGCTCAGCTCGCGAATATCGATTACATCCGGCCCCAGGGTGCCCGACATAATCGGCAATTGAATGCTGCGCCCATCGTCTAAAGTGAGTGTTGCTACGCGACCTGTGTTCATAATGACTCCAATGATTGACGCTACGATTTAGGGCATCTCTAAAAATCCAACTTCCACCCGCAAGCACTAAAAGTACGCAATCCACTATGGGCTAAAGCCCATGCGGAATTGTCAGGGGTAGATCGTGGTTGTAAAGCCGATGAATCGGCAATAACCACGCACCGTCGCCATACTGTGTTACTCACAAGTGGGGTAAGCAGGCAATCCGCGTAGCGGATGCTCGCAAAAAATTACTCCTAACATATAAACCATATGTGTCGCCGCATTTTTTTGTTCGCCCCCCATCTGTTAATAACTTGGTCTGGCTTAGTGATTTTAATTTTTAGAGGCACCCCTTACTTAAATAATTTTTCAAACTGCACGCAGTAATTTTAATACTGCATCATGCTGCTGGTTTGTAGCGGGAACATTTTGCGCCACGCTTTCCTCACCTGAAATTAAATTCCACAACTCGGTATCCGGCAGATCAAGCAGTGCATCAAACGCGCCTTGTCCAGCCACATCCAGCCCTGCGTAATGCTGCTCGATAAATCGCCCCAGCACAATATCCAGTTCCAGCAAACCACGCCGACACCGCCAACGCACACGCTCCAAGAATCGCGATTGATCGACCCCAGCTATTCCATATAATCCGCTCATACCGTGCGCTTCACCATCATATCTTTAATTTTGCCAATCGCCTCGGTCGGATTCAACTCCTTCGGGCACACATCCACGCAATTCATAATCGTGTGGCAGCGGAACAAACGATACGGGTCTTCCAAATTATCCAAACGCTCGCTGGTAGCCTGATCGCGGCTATCGGCGAGAAAGCGATACGCTTGCAACAAGCCTGCCGGGCCGACAAATTTATCCGGATTCCACCAAAATGATGGGCAAGCCGTGGTGCAGCAGCCGCACAAAATACATTCGTACAAACCATCCAACTCGGCGCGTTGCTTGGGCGATTGCAAACGCTCGGTTTCCGGCGGCGGATCGTTGTTCACCAAGTACGGCTTGACCGAATTATATTGCTTAAAAAATTGCGTCATATCGACAATCAAGTCGCGAATAACCGGTAATCCGGGCAAAGGACGCAGCGTGATCGGCTCCTTCAAGCTGGACAGTTGCGTGACGCACGCCAACCCGTTGCGGCCATTGATATTCATCGCATCCGAGCCGCACACGCCCTCGCGGCAAGATTTACGCAAACTCAAACTATCGTCCTGCTCCTTAATCAACAGCAACGCATCCAGCAACATTTTTTCGCCCGCCACAATATCCAGATCGTAATCCTGCATGTACGGCTGAGCATCGGTTTCTGGATTGTAGCGATAGATTTTAAATTTCATTTGGTAATCCTCTGATTAACTTTTCTTAACCTGCATGATCGATTTTATTTTTACCATTTGGTGATGGGTATCGCTACGCTCCACCTATCCTACGGGCTTCACCAGCATACTAATCGCGAACGATGCGCCTCCAAAAATCGGCACATCCTACGGCGCTACGGTACAAAAAATTCAATTTAATAAGCCAGACAAGGCGCGAGCAAAAAATTAAGCCGACACATATATTTGATATGCTAGAAATAATTTTTTGCAAGTAACACAGTATGGCGACGTAAATTGAATTTTTTTAATACACCCGCGCTTTGGGCGGAAACGATTCAACCGTCAGCGGCTTCAACCGCACGGGTTTGTAGTCCAACCGCTGCCCTTCGCTGTAGTACAACGAATGCTTTAACCAATTATCATCATCGCGCTGCGAAAAATCATCACGCGCATGACCGCCACGGCTTTCTTGCCGCGCAGCGGCAGCAACCATGGTGGCTTGAGCGACTTCAATTAAATTATCCAGCTCTAATGCCTCGACCCGTGCGGTGTTAAATACTTTGCTGCGATCTTTGATGGCGGTGCTTTTCGCGCGCTGCGCGACTTCGGTAATTTTTTTTACGCCCTCCGCCAATAAATCTGGGAAGCGAAAAACACCACAATGGGTTTGCATGGTTTGGCGCATGGCCGCGCCCACCTCGGCTACGCTCTCGCCGCTCTGTTGCGACTCTAGCCTAGCCAGCCTTGCCAAGGGGCGATCAGCAGCATCGGCAGGTAAGTGTTTAGGGTGTGGGTTGCGTTGTAAATCTTCGATAATCTGCCGCGCAACCTCGCGCCCAAATACCAATAAATCCAACAAGGAATTGCAGCCCAAACGATTTGCGCCATGCACCGACACGCACGCGCATTCGCCCGCCGCGTATAGCCCTTGCACCACTTCTTCGGGGCCTGTTTTATACGGCGCGACGACTTGCCCGTGATAGTTGGTGGGGATGCCGCCCATCATGTAATGCGCGGTGGGCACCACCGGTATCGGCGCGTTAATCGGATCGATATGGGCAAATTTAATGGATATGTCGCGTATGCCGGGCAGCCTTTGCATGATGACATCGCGGCCTATGTGATCAACTTTGAGCAGCAGGTGATCAGCATTTTCGCCGCAACCGCGACCTTCCTTAATCTCGGTCGCCATGGCGCGCGACACCACGTCGCGGCTGGCTAAATCTTTGGCGGTGGGCGCGTAACGCTCCATAAATCGCTCGCCATTTTTGTTGACTAAATAGCCACCCTCACCGCGCACACCTTCGGAAATCAACACGCCCGCGCCGTGCACGCCAGTGGGATGAAACTGAAAAAACTCCATATCTTCTAACGGAATGCCTGCCCGCGCTGCCATACCTAAGCCATCGCCCGTATTAATATAAGCATTGGTGCTGGCCTGAAAAATGCGCCCCGCGCCGCCCGTAGCCAGCAAGGTAGCACGCGCTTGCAGGATCATCACTTCGCTGGTTTCAATTTCCATCGCCACCACGCCGAGCACGTCGCCGTCTTGGTCGCGAATTAAATCGAGCGCCATCCACTCTACAAAAAAATGCGTGTTAGCCTGCATATTGCGCTGATACAGAGTGTGCAGCAGGGCGTGGCCAGTGCGATCAGCCACGGCGCAGGCGCGCTCGACTGGATTTTTGCCGAAGCCTTGCATGTGTCCGCCAAAAGGTCGCTGATAAATTTTGCCGTTATCCAGCCGATCAAACGGCATGCCAAAATGCTCTAACTCATACACCACACTGGGTGCGGCGCGACACATAAATTCGATGGCATCTTGGTCGCCCAAATAATCCGAACCTTTGACGGTATCGTACATATGCCAATGCCAATTATCTTCTTTGACATTGCCCAGCGAGGCGGCGATACCACCCTGCGCCGCGACGGTGTGCGAGCGCGTGGGAAACACCTTAGACAGCACTGCCACTTTCAACCCCGCCTCGGACAAAGCCAATGCCGCACGCATCCCAGAGCCGCCTGCACCCACAATTACCACATCGAACATGCGTTTCGCGACTGTCATTTTATGCCCCACAAAATTTGTACCGACCAGATTACATAAAGCACTAAAGACACAATCACCAGCACATAAATACTCAGTCGCAGCGACGCAGATTTAACGTAGTCCATGACGATTTCGCGCATGCCTATCCAAGCGTGATAATAAAGTGCCAACAAAAATAAGAGTGAAAATGCGCGCACGATAAAATGGGAAAATAACGCCGACCAACCCGCGTAGCCCATGTCGGGATGCAGCAAAACATAGCCCGCAATCGCTACCACATATATCGCCATAATCACCGCCGTGACCCGCTGCACGATCCAATCGCGCAGGCCGTAATGCGCGCCCGTTACCACGCGATCTACCATAGCCATGCTCCCAAAATTAGCGTGATAACTAAGCTGATAATCATCACCCAACGGCTGCTCGCGCGCGCCTGCGCTAGCTTTACACCGTGGTGCATATCGAGTGCGAGATGGCGAATGCCGGAACAAAAATGCTGCACAAATCCCCACAACAAACTCAGCCACACTATTTTGATAAGCGGATGTTGCAGCGCCTGCGCGAGCTGCGCGTAACTTTCTGGGGAACGCAGACTGAGTTGCAGCATCAGCAACAGCACAGGCAAGGCGAGAAAAAGAATCACTCCACTGACGCGATGCAGAATAGAAACCAGTGCGGGCAAGGGCAAGCTGATTTGTAACAGGTTGAGATGGACAGGGCGTTTTTTATTCATTATTCATTAATGACTGATATTATTCATTCATCATAAGGATGAAATGTATTCTTGCACGCTTCGTATGACAAGGGAATACTCGCACAGTCGCGGCATAAAACAAAAATTGAATTGCGCCTATTTTTTAGGGCTGTTTTTAATTACGCCCGCGATAGGATGCGCGGTGCGGGTGCACTACACTATTGACTCAAATGTTTACCTAGCCCCGTCATTCCCGCGCAGGCGGGAATGACGTATTTTTGCTCTATGCGAAATATACTTAGGATTGAAAAGTTTTTTCAACGGCCATTTATATTTAGGGGTCTGAAATGCAAAAATTGCTGGGTCTTATTTTGCTTGCCACCTGCGCTGCCGCTCACGCTGCGGAGGAGCGCGTCACTACCTTGAAAGATCAACAGGAAGTCGCGGTCACCATTTATAACGAGAATCTCGCGCTGGTGAAGGACACGCGCAAGCTACGGTTGGAGCGTGGCGACATGGCACTGGCTTGGCGCGATGTGTCGGCGCGCATCCGTGCTGAAACCGCGCTGCTGCGTAATTTAACGCAACCAAAAAATCTCACGCTAATCGAGCAAAATTTCGATTTCGATTTGCTCACGCCACAAACACTGCTCGAAAAATATGTGGGCAACGAAATAACCGTCATCAAAACCAATCCCGCTACTGGGGTGGAAACACGCGAAGAGGCCACCGTGCTGGCAACCAACAACGGCGTGGTGTTGAAATTTGCCGACCGCATTGAGACGGGTGCGCCGGGGCGCATCGCTTATTCCAGCGTGCCGCCGAATTTGCGCGACCGCCCAACCTTGGTGATACAACTCGAATCCGCGCAGGGCGGAAATGACACGCTGGAGTTGTCGTACCTCACGGGTGGCTTGTCGTGGAAAGCGGATTACGTAGCGGAATTATCCGCTAAAGATGACAGTCTCGATTTGAATGGTTGGGTGACGCTCAATAACCAAAGTGGCGCGAGCTACCACAACGCCAAGCTGCAATTGGTGGCGGGGGATGTGAACCAAGTACAGGAAGCGTTCACCAAAGGCGAAGTTGCGATGCTTACACAAAGATCTATGTCCGCACCCGCAATGACGCAAGAAAGCCTATTTGAATATCACCTTTATACCTTAGGCCGCCCCACCACCATCGCCGAAAATCAAACCAAGCAAGTGGCGCTGCTCTCTGCTAACGCCGTGCCGGTGACCAAAGAATTTCAATTACGCGGGGCGGATTATTATTATCGTTCCAACATTGGTGACATCGGTCAGAAAATGAAAGTCGGCGTGTTTGTAGAATTTGATAACAAAGGCGGCAATCTTGGGATACCGCTACCAAAAGGCGTGGTGCGCGTATACAAAAAAGACAGCGCGGGCAACGCACAATTTGTCGGTGAAGACCGCATCGACCACACGCCGAAAAACGAAACTGTGCGACTTAAATTAGGCGAGGCCTTTGATGTCACCGCCGACAAAAAACAAACCAGCTTCGAGAAAGTCGGTGGCTTCATCAGCAAATACGATTACATCTTCGATGCCAGTTTTGAAATCGCGCTGAAAAATGCCAAGGACGAAGCGGTGACCGTCTCGGTGGTAGAGCCGATACCGGGCGATTGGCAAATGCAATCCGAATCATCTCCGCACAAAAAAGCCGCCAGCAATACCGCCGTTTGGAAGATCACCGTGCCCGCCAACGGCAAGGCCGTGTTGAAATATAAAGTGCGAATGCGGTATTAAGTGAATGATGTAGGGGCGGGGTTAAAACCCGACCCCTACGCAGACTCTAAATGATGTAAATTGGATAAATGAACATCTCTTTAAATTATAAACCCTCAGCAAAAAAGCAACTGCATTGCCCCGTCTTTCATGGCTGTTTTTGATTGCCCCCGCACCCCCTCGCGATAGGAAGAAAGAGCAAACACTATTTTTTTGCTACAATTGCTGCTTTTAAAATTAGCAACCCACTCTAAAGAAGGAGCATCATGAGTTTTACCATCGTTCCAAATGTTACACCTCGCCTGCATCGCTCTGAACTTGCCGTCCCTGGCTCTAACCCCGCTCTATTTGAAAAAGCTGCCAAGTCTGCGGCGGACATCGTTTTTCTGGATTTAGAAGATGCGGTTGCGCCGGACGATAAAGAATCTGCGCGCAAAAATATTATTGCTGGGCTGAATGATATTGACTGGGGTAGCAAAACGATGATGCTGCGTATCAACGGCTTGGACACGCACTACATGTACCGTGATGTGGTGGATGTGGTGGAAAATTGTCCGCGCTTGGATATGATTTTAATTCCTAAAGCAGGCGTGGCAGCGGACGTATATGCGATTGATATGCTGGTCACGCAAATTGAGACGGCCAAAAAACGTACCAAGCGTATTGGCTTTGAAGTGTTGATCGAAACCGCGCTGGGCATGGCGAATGTGGAGGCAATTGCTCAATCTTCACGGCGCTTGGAAGCGATGTCGTTTGGCGTGGCAGATTACGCGGCATCAACACGCGCGCGCACCACGGTCATCGGTGGCGTGCATCCCGAGTATGGTGTGTTGACGGATAAAGATAGCGACGGCAAGCGTGATTATTTTTGGGCTGATCCCTGGCATGGCGCGCAAACCCGCATGATGGTTGCCTGCCGCGCTTATGGTTTGCGTCCGATTGATGGTCCGTTTGGTGACTTTAATGACCCGGAAGGTTTCAAAGCGGCCGCGCGTCGCGCTGCGGTGCTGGGTTACGAAGGCAAGTGGGCGATTCATCCTTCGCAAATCGCGCTAGCGAATGAAGTGTTCACCCCCACCGCCGCCGAAATTACCAAAGCGCAACGCATTATGGAAGCGATGGCGCAAGCGGCTAAAGAGGGCAAGGGCGCGGTGTCGCTAGATGGTCGCTTGATCGATGCCGCGAGTATTCGCATGGCGGAGGCATTGCTGGAAAAAGCAGCTAGCCTAAAATCATAAACACAATTTAATTATATTGAGGAATTTGCATGGACATTCATGAATATCAGGCGAAAGAATTATTAGCCAAATTTGGCGTGGCTGTACCACGCGGCGCAATTGCTTACTCTCCCGATCAAGCGGCGTATTGCGCGACGGAGCTGGGTGGCGCGAAGTGGGTGGTGAAAGCGCAAATTCATTCCGGCGGGCGCGGCAAAGCGGGCGGCATCCGGTTGTGCGCCTCTGAGCAAGATGTGCAGCAAGCTGCCAACGCAATGCTCGGTATGCAACTGGTCACCGCACAAACAGGCGCGGAAGGCCGCGTTGTGCATCGCGTGTATATCGAAGAAGCCAAGCCGTTTGTGCGCGAGCTGTACCTGAGCTTTGTGTTAGATAGAAATACGCAGCGCATTATCATCATCGCCTCGACTGAAGGCGGCATGGAAATCGAAGAAATCGCCCATGCCTCGCCAGAATTAATTCTGCAAGAAAGTATTGATCCAGCTATTGGCTTGAGACCCTTCCAAGCGCGCAAACTGGCTTTTGGCCTAGGTTTGCAAGGCAAGCAAATTCAACGTGCCGTGACTATTATTCTGGGCGCGTATCGTGCGTTTAGAGATTTAGATGCGACTATGTTGGAAATTAATCCGCTGGCAGTCACCGCTGACGATCAACTATTAGCCTTAGATGCGAAGATGTCGTTTGACGATAACGCCATGTTCCGCCAGCCACTAATCAGCGAAATGCGCGACTACTCGCAAGAAGATCCGCGTGAGGCGCAAGCGGCTGAACACGGCTTAAACTACATCGGTTTAAGTGGCAGCATCGGCTGCATCATCAACGGTGCGGGCTTGGCCATGGCGACCATGGACATGATTAAACATGCGGGCGAAGAGCCTGCCAACTTTTTGGACATCGGCGGCGGGGCTTCACCGGAGCGCGTAGCCGCAGCATTTAAATTGGTCATCTCTGATGCCAGCGTCGGTGCGGTACTGGTGAATATTTTTGCGGGCATCAACCGCTGCGATTGGATCGCGCAGGGCGTGGTAGAAGCCGCCAAAATGCTGGATTTAAAAGTGCCATTAATTGTGCGTCTGGCAGGCACTAACGTCGAAGCTGGGAAGAAAATTATCGCTGACAGCGGGCTGCCCATCATCACCGCAGACACATTGGCGGAGGCCGCCGCCAAGGCTGTTGCTGCGTATCGCGCCACCCGAAAATAAAGCCTTATTCCACTCTAAACTCAACTCTTAAAGACATCCATCATGAGCATACTTATCAACGAAAAAACGCCTGTCATCGTGCAAGGATTTACCGGCGATAAAGCCAGTTTTCACGCCAAAGAAATGGTCGCTTACGGCACCAACGTGGTCGGGGGCGTAACGCCCGGCAAAGGTGGCACCAAACATTTGGGTCTGCCTGTTTTTAACACCGTCAAAGAAGCCGTGCAACAAACGGGCGCGACCGCCAGCATTGTGTTCGTGCCGCCCGCCTTCAGCGCGGATGCGATTATGGAAGCCATCGACGCGGGCATCACGCTGATCTGCTCCATCACCGACGGCATCCCCGCGCAAGACATGATGATTATCAAAAGCTATCTGCTGCGTTTCCCCGAAGATAAACGCGCCATCCTCGTCGGCCCCAACTGCGCGGGTATTATCAGCGCGGGCCGTGCGATGTTGGGCATTATGCCGGGGCATATTTATTCTCGTGGGCCGGTTGGCATCGTGTCACGCTCTGGCACCTTGGGCTATGAAGCGGCCGCGCAAATGAACGCGCTCGGCATCGGCCAATCCACCAGCGTCGGCATTGGCGGGGATCCTATCAACGGCAGCTCGTTTATCGACCACCTAAAATTATTTGAAGCAGACCCCGAAACCAACGTGGTGATGATGATAGGTGAAATCGGCGGCCCGCAAGAAGCCGAAGCCGCGCAGTTTGCCAAAGAGCACATGAAAAAACCAGTGATCGGCTACGTGGCCGGACTCACCGCCCCCAAAGGCCGAAAAATGGGACACGCAGGTGCGATTATTTCCGCCTTTGGCGACAGCGCGGCAGAAAAAAGCGAGATCATGAAATCGTTTGGCTTGAGTGTTGCACCGAGTGCCTCAGATTTGGGCGCGACCGTGGCGCAGGTGTTGGCACGGGTGGGGAGATAGTTTTAATATACGCTGTGCGACCATGTAATTCGGTAACTATAATTAAGGAGTGACACGTCATGCCTATCATCTCCATGTTTTATGGGATCATCATCCGCCTGTATCTCCTCGATAACAGAACTCACCATCTACCGCACATCCATGCGAAGTACGCCGAGTTCGAAGCCTCCATTGGCATTGGAGATGGCGAAGTTCTCTCG
>JANONT010000342.1:0-1910 GCA_031420955.1 Candidatus Nitrotoga sp.
CTCGGTGCTGCTGGTGTTGATGGTGGAGTTGCTGAATTCGGCGATAGAAGCGGCGGTGGACCGCATCTCGCTGGAAAACCATCACCTCATCAAACGTGCCAAAGACATGGGCAGTGCGGCTGTGCTGCTTGCCCTGCTGAATGTGGCCGTGACTTGGTTGCTGGTTTTATTGGGCTAGCTGGTTTTATGGGGCTGATGACGAGCGGGCGGGAATACGGACATCCCTCTCCCCACGGGAGAGGGACAGAGGGTGAGGGAGCACGCTGCGGCGGGAATGACGTAGTTTTGTTCTAATGGACAATCTGGGTTAAAAAATCATTGCATGGTTAAGCAATGGCGTTAAAAGGTAATTATATTATTGGCAGGCGTGGGGAAGATATGCCCCCCCGTACCCACCAGCAAGACCCCGGTAATCAGCACCGTAGCCGCAACAGCATTGCCATCGTAAAACAACATAGTGTCCGCACCTGTAGTACTCAAGGTAAACGCGCCACCCGTTGCGTTGTAATTACCGCGTGCCAGGGCGTATTGTTGATCGCCCAGTCCGCCTGTCAGTCCATCTAGATCCCGCGTCATACCTGTTGCCAGCGTGATGGTATCGCCCGCGCTGAAATCCATGATGCGCTCCATCAAAAACGCCACGCCATCCGGCCCCGAAACTTCAGATAGCAACTGCGTTCCATTGGCATTGGAATTGGCAGTGGCAAACAGTTCCGGCGAATTTCCTTGCGCAAAAATAAAGTTATCTGCACCTAACCCGCCATACAAGGTATCTACCCCGCCGCCGCCGGTGATGGTGTCGGTCCCTGCCCCGCCATAGATAACGTCGCCGTAGGGGTTATTGTTAATATTTGAAAGGGTAGTATTTGAACCCGTAAGAATATCGTTACCAGCATTCCCAAACACCGTCGCAGCCAGTGTGCCACCCACGGTAATCGTGTTGCCCCCACTGCCATCTATAAACACCAGCCCATTTTCCAGATGATGCGCGGCTGATATTTCATTGCCCGCCAAATCTTTCCAGCTATTTGCGCCTGTGGCGAAAGTGACTTTTAGGAAATCTGTCGCTCCCAGCGTGGCAGTAGTGCTGACAAGCACCGAGTTGTTGGCTGCGCCCGTGGGTGTGCCAGTGACGATGTTAAGGTCTGTGCCGTTTTTAAGGATGCTCAACCCAGCAGCAGGGAGACTCCCCAGCAGCTCACTCATGCCTAAAGTGACGGTTGCATTGGCACCTTCTGTAAAGCTGGCATTGACCACGCTGGGCGGCTGTATATCCATGTTGAGACTCACCTGGCTGGCTGTTATGACATTGGAGTTAGCCGCCGCATCGGACACAACCGCAGTCACCGTCAACAACCCCGGCTGCAAAAATTGCACCTGATTGAGGGTGTTGAGAAAATCGCCAACATTCGGCACAGTAAGCGTCGCGCCCCCCGCCACCACTTGCCACACCCCGCCCGCTTGCACCAATGTCGAAGCCTCTACCTGTTGCAGACCCGAAGCATCCTTAACGAAAACTTGCACGTGTTCCCCCACCGGCGCATCGGTCGTGCCGCTGATAGACCACGCGCTGGTGGCCTCGACATAGTTCAGCACGTTGTCGGTCATGATGTTATCAATGGCCAGCACGGGCTGGGTAGTGTCCCGCACCGACTTATTCGTGTCGTCGCGCGTGGTGGTGAGGTTGCCCACCGCATCCACGGCAGTAACCGAGACGCGTGAGGTGGAATTCGCATTGATCACCGGAATGGTGAAGCTGGCTGTCCACAAACCCGCATTCAAACCCACACCCTCCGTTGCTGCCACGGAAACGGGCACACCATTGTTAAATTCTTTGAAATCCATCAATACATTAGTAATGGCTTGAGCACCCGTACGATTAGCATTGGCTAAACCATCGCCTGCGCCTG
>JANONT010000343.1:0-2152 GCA_031420955.1 Candidatus Nitrotoga sp.
CCTTGCGGTGCGAACCTAACTTATTTTTTGTTATGCTTTCACTATAATCAGGGCTACTGTTTTTTCAATCACACTTACTATTTGGGGAATAAAAAATGAAATTGAATTATATAAGCGCGCTTCTAGTAGTCTTGGCTTCAACAGGTTGTGCAAGTATCCTTAATGACCAAACTCAGCCCGTCAATGTGTCTTCCTCAACAGGCTCTGATATAAGCGGAACCGTTAACGGCATGCCATTTAAGGCTCCCGGGGTAATTAACCTTACGCGAGAGAACAAAAATAAACTTTTTGTAACAGATACCGAAGGCTGCACCAAAGAAACCGTGGCAGAAAAAACTGTAGATCTGAAATTCTTTCTAAATATTTTAGTCCCCGGCGGAATATTTGGGTCATCAACAGATTACTCTACTGAAAAAATGTGGAAGTACAATGAAAACGTAGTTATTAACTGCAAAAAATAATGTGGGTTAATATTTTCCTTAAAAAAAGCGGCATGATTGCCGCTTTTTTTTTACTGCTTTTTCAGTTTGCAGTGGCGAGTACTCCTCTCTTAATCGAGCGTACAAACCCTGAAACAATTGACCGCTTGAAAGAATCGGCAAAAATTTCACATCTGTATAAATCCCCTGTTTGGTCTGCGCTGTTACATGTAAATAATGGGCATGCCAACATTTTAGAATCCGGCTTTTTGCTCAGCTTGCCCAATTTTTCATTAGCTAACGAGCTAGATCGAACCCTTGATTTTCTTTACTCAGGTGAACAAGCCCGTGTTTGTCGCTTTCCCGCTCGATACCTGTGGCTAAGGCGGGAGTTAAATGTGCCTGCCTTACCCCTTGATGCCTGCCCCGATGTCATGGAGTTTCGTCAAAAAGCCCCGCTAGATGAGCTGGCTTTAGTATTTGCTAGCGAGAGTATCGCGCAGCCTGCCAGCATGATGGGTCATACATTTTTAAAATTCAGCGGAAAAAATGAGCAGGGTCAGGAGATCAATCATGCAATTTCATTTTATACCGATGCCGACACCATCAACTTGCCCAAGTTACTTTTTGACAGCATGGTGGTCGGCAAAAAGGGCTATTTCAGCCTTGCTCCCTATCATGAAAAGCAGCAACTTTATGTTGATATTGAGCAACGCAATGTATGGGAGTATCAGCTCACTCTAACTGATTCCCAGCGCGAATTAATTCGCCTACATCTGCTGGAGCTAAAACAAACTCGATTGACTTATTTTTTTCAAAAATACAATTGTGCAACCTTGTTAAATTTCATTTTGGGGCTGACCGGCCAGCCTTTACCCGACAAAGGCTGGTGGGTCACACCCAAAGATTTGGTTAAGAATGCTGCACAGGCTGGGTTGATTAATACCACTCGCGTTATAACGCCCAGCCGATGGATTGTGAATGGCCTTACCAATCAAATTTCTGTCAGTGAGCAACAATCCATCCGCGAGCAAGTTCATCAAGGTACAGCGGCCAGCAATCTTAACCGCTCTGGCAATGAATCAGCCTTCATTCGTTTAACGTTTTCTCAAGCCTATAACCAATACGCTTATTTTAATGGCACAGTGAATAAAGAAACCTGGCAAAAAAATAATCAAACTCTTACTGCATTAGGCACAGAGTTATTTTCAGATAAATCGCTCAGTGCCGACAATCGCTATAACCCAATCAACACGCCAGGCGATAGCCAAGTATCACTCTCTGCTTTATACGATGCGGGGGAAGCGGCTCTCGCTTTAACTTTTTTGCCCATTTCACATACTTTAAATGATGACAACCGAAACTATGCCAATGAGAGCAGCTTACAATTATTTTCCACCACGCTCAAAGTGCCTTTGCATAAAGGCTCGCCGAAGCTTGATAAGCTTATAATTTATGATATGCAATCCATTACGCCACACAACGTGCTCACAGGAGGGGTTTCTAGCCGCTTCCATATTGCCGTTGAGCCGCATTTAAATAAGCAGCTATCTGACAATCGCAGCTTCGCAATGAGCGGTGGGCTGGGGTATACCAAGCGCATTGTTCCTGACATTGATGTTTATGTATTAGTCGGCGGCGGAGGTGCATACGCAAAGAGCCACAGCTACCTTTACAGCACCCTAGAAATGGGCGCAATTTTGCGCGAGGTATGGAACATGAAGTCCCTATTT
>JANONT010000344.1:0-8357 GCA_031420955.1 Candidatus Nitrotoga sp.
CTAGGGCAGCCCGAAGCGTTCATTCATGCAAAAGAAGGTTTGTTTGACGAGGCGGGCAACATCGGCGAAGGCAGTAAAAAATTTCTGCAAAGCTGGATGTATCACTATGCCGCTTGGGTGAAAAAACACGCTGACTAATGGGATTAGGTACTTCCCATGCAACTCAAATAAACCGCCGCATCCGGCGCAGTGCCGTGACGTTGCGCTTGCCAAATCATCTCGCTTAAACATTCCATCATGCGATGTTGCGCGTCATGCTCCGACGAAAAATGTTGCGTCAGCCGCGTAAAGTGGGCGCGCACGCCATGCGGTTGATCAATGGAAATTTGCTCTTCTATCGACAGATGCATCATCAGATGCAAAAAAGGGTTGGTCTCGCCATGCTCTGGCGCGTAGTCTTTATCTTGATAGCGCGCTGGATTTTCAAACACGGCGTGATACTCGGGATGCTTGTCGATCAACTGCGCGGTCAAATCTTCCAATGGCATGAGCAGCTCGCCCGCACGGCGTTTGCGCCAGGTGTCGATCATAAATAAACGCGCCTCGTCGCGGGTGGGGTTAAACATCACGCCTCCTTTGCCGGGTAATCACACAAATCAACAATGCTACAGGTTCCGCACTTAGGCTTGCGCGCCTGGCACACATAGCGACCATGCAAAATCAGCCAGTGATGCGCGTCGCGCTTAAATTCAGCGGAAATAAATTTTTCTAATTTTTGCTCCACCTCCAGCACGGTTTTGCCGGGTGCGATGCCCGTGCGATTAGACACTCTATAAATATGTGTATCGACCGCGATGGTCGGCTGCCCAAACGCGGTGTTCAGCACCACGTTCGCCGTTTTACGCCCCACGCCAGGCAAAGCTTCTAATTCCGCGCGCGTTTGCGGCACTGCGCCACCATGTTTTTCTAACAATAATTGACACGTTTGAATAATATGTTTTGCCTTGGTCTTATACAGGCCGATGCGCTGCACAAAAGTACGCAACTTTTCTTCGCCTAAATCCAGCAGCGCTTGTGGCGTGTTGGCGATAGGATAAAGTTGGCGCGTGGCATGGTTCACACTGACATCGGTGGCCTGCGCCGACAACAGCACCGCGATCAATAATTCAAAGGGCGTGCGGTATTCCAGCTCGGTGGTAGGATGCGGATTTTGTGCGCGCAAGCGTTGGAAAATTTCACGGCGTTTGGCAGGGTTCATAAGGAATTTTTAAGGTGACGATGCTAGCATCGGGCTTATTAAATAAAAATATTGGGTGCATTTTAACGTGCTTTATAAACGCTTTTTTATTTTAAACTCGGATATTCAATTAACGCCGTCATTCCCGCGCAGGCGGGAATCTAGGCAATTAAAAAAATTCAGCCTAGCGAGTCAATACTCAAAAAGTGTTGCCCGCTTCGCGGAGTATTTTTCTCACTGGATTCCCGCCTGCGCGGGAACGACGCGATTGGGTTCTAATGAACCATCTAGGTTTAGTAGCTTATCAGGGCTAAATCGTCGCGGGCTGTTCATTTTTGCATCTTTATTTCTATGCTCGGCACTGCCTGTTGCCGCACAAAAAATGATCGTACCACCCCAAGCTACGCCGCTGCCCACACCTGTTGTGGCCGACCTCAACCCCATTCCTACGTTCGCCGAGCTGGAAGCCGCCGGTGCCGTCATTGGCAAAATTTATATCAACAACCAAGATATTTTTGACCTGAACAATCCCAAAGAAGATGGGCTGATTTATCGTCTAGCAAACAAGCTGCACAACACCACACGTCCCAGAACCATACAACAATCGTTGCTGTTTAACACGGGCGAGGCCGTTTCAGTGCGGTTGATAGATGAGACCGAGCGCGTGTTACGTAGCAATCGCTTTTTGTACAACATCAACATCACACCTGCTGCCTACCATAATGGCGTGGTCGATGTGGAAGTTAAAACGCGCGATACCTGGTCGCTCGAATTTGGTGCAACGATAGGACGCGCAGGTGGAGTTAATTCAACCAGCGTGACCTTTGTTGAAAAAAATCTGTTCGGCACAGGTACGGCTATCGGCTATAGCGGCGTATCGGACGCAGACCGCACGGGCACAGAAACTTTCATCAGCAAAAATCATCTGTTCGGTAATTGGGAGCGAATTGAGTATAAGCACGCTCAATATGACGACGGCAAGCGCGATCAATTCAATCTAGAAAAACCTTTCTACGCGCTGGATACGCGCTGGGCGGCGGGTATCAAGGCAGATGCAAACGAGCGTGTCGATGCCCAGTACAACAGCGGCGTAATAGTCGGCCAGTACCAACACCAATCCATTGCCCATGAGCTATATGGCGGGCTATCTAAAGGCTTAGTCGATGGTTGGGCGCGGCGTTATTCGGCGGGTGTGCAATATCAAAAAGACAATTACGCGCTAGATCCCTTGCTGCCCACACCGACGCTATTGCCCACTGATCAAAAAATTGTCGCGCCTTTTTTACGTTATGAAATAGTCGAAGATGGTTTTGAAAAAGTGATTAATCGTGACTTAATCAACCGTGCAGAATTTTTTAACATGGGACTCGCCGCGCACTTCCAACTCGGTCACTCGATGCTAGATTCCACCGATGCCTATTGGATTTATTCTTCCAAGATAAGCGACGGCTGGAATTTATCCGAGCGGCAAAGCCTGCTGCTATCTGCCCATGTAAAAGGCAAAAATGGTAATGAGGTGGGCGACGTGCGAATGACGGGCGGCACGATAAAATACTATCGAAAGCAAAGTACACATGGCTTATTCTTTGCGGAGATCGCTGCCGACAACGTGCATGAAGGTACCGCCACCGAGCAATTATTATTAGGTGGCGATACCGGCCTGCGCGGCTACCCGCTGCGCTACCAGACTGGTATCAATCGCACGCTTTTTTCCGTGGAGCAACGCGGCTATAGTGACGTATACCTGCTGCGGATTTTTCGTGTGGGCGGTGCCATATTTTACGATGCCGGGCGCGCTTGGGGCGGCACCAACCAAAATCTCAATAACCCCGGCTGGTTGCATGATATTGGTGTGGGCTTACGGATGTTTAATGATCGCACCGCATCGGGCAATGTCATTCACCTAGATTTGGCCGTGCCGCTGAACCGCACGGACGATATAAAGTCCGTGCAATTTTTGATAAAAGGGCGTGACTCGTTTTAGCGTAAAACGAATGGACTTTATTTTCATTAAACTTTGTCACGCAAACACATTGATCGTTAGCTGTTCGCCGATTTTTTCAAAGTGCCTAATCTGCCCGATGAGCTGATCGCTCAACAGATGGTCTTTAGACAGCAGCATGCCGCCGCTGCGGGTGACCAAATCGCGGGACAAAGCCATGCCTGCCTTAAGTTGCGACGAACGCAGTGCCACTTCTGGTCGCGCTTGCGCCACACCCGCTTCGCCGCCCAAATTCATTTTCACGGCAGCCTCGACCACAGCCGGATCATAGCGTTTACCCCTGCTGTCTTGCATCAACAACAGCGCGTCTGCATGTTTCAGCCCCTTGGCCACCGCCGTGCCCAACATGGCTAGGTCTAAATCTTTAACCAGTGCTAACACCCGCGATCCGAGCGGAATATTCAGCCCCGCCAAACCATCTGGAAAGCCCGTGCCGTCAAACCGTTCGCGATGGCTGCGGATGAGCAGTGCCGCGCCTTGCAACTGCTCCAGTGCCATTAAAGCCATTTGGCCTTTGGCTGGGTATTTCACCACTTCGGCACGCTCGTCGGCAGTAAGATTGGCAAACGGTTTACTCAGCAAGCGGTCAGGTAGGCCGATTTTTCCGATATCCAGCAGCAAGCCCGCAATAAACACCTCTTGCAATTCGGCCTCACTCATGCCCATTTGTTGCGCCAAGGCACGCGCCATATCCGCCACGCGACGCGAATGCCCAGTCATGCTGCTATCGCGCATCTCGATTAAATTAGAGAAGACTCGCACCGAAGTGATAAAACTCTTTTTCACTTTCTCATGCGCCACTTCCAAAAACTTCATGGTCTGATTCACCTCTTCGGTGCGCGCCTTGACCTTGGCTTCCAGGTTGGCGTTAAAATCTTTTAGCTCTTCATTTTGTCGGCGCGTTAATTCTTCTAGGCATTGTTTTTCACGCTCTAAAATTTTTTGTTGTAGTGCCTGCTTAACGGTGCTGACAATCTCACTGTCATCCCATGGCTTAGAGACGTAGCGATAAATTTGCCCCTTGTTAATCGCATCTATTGTGGCATCCACTTCAGCATAGCCAGTCAACAAAATTCGCACCGTTTGCGGCCATTTTTCACGGACTTTTTCTAAAAATTGCGCGCCATTCATTTCCGGCATTCGCATGTCTGAGATGACCAAATCAACCGTTTCTTTTTCTAATATTTGCAAACCCAGCGCGCCACTTTCAGCGGTAAATATGCGATAGCCAAATTGCCTAAATAACCGCTTCAACGAAGACAAAATATTGCTCTCATCATCCACAAAAAGCAGTGTCAAGATGGCCTCTATCGGCGGTGCGGCGGGTTGTGTATCACTCATGATTTTTCCTAATCATCATTCCAGATAATTTATTTAACTTGAAATCTCGTCTTTACAATTAAACCGTTGCAGCCTGCGCATGATGCGTCGGCAGCCACACGGTAAAAGTCGTGCCTTTGCCGACTTCGCTGCTTACTTCAATGCGCCCGTTATGTTTTTTGATAATGCCGTAAGAAAGTGACAACCCCAGTCCCGTGCCTTTTCCCACCGGTTTCGTCGTAAAAAACGGATCGAATATTTTCTTAATATTCTCGGGCGGAATGCCCTTGCCGGTATCGCTCACCGACAACCACACTTCATTTTCTTTTTGACCCGAACGCAGCGTAATCACCCCACGCACCTCAATCGCATGCGACGCGTTAACCAGCAAATTCATAAACACCTGGTTAATTTGCGAGGCGATACATTCCACATCGGCAATCTGCCCATACTCTTTGACCACCTCGGCCTTATACTTAATTTCATTGCTGACAATATTCAAAGTGCTATCTAGTCCCTTGTGCAGGTCGGCAAAATGCCACTCATCGGTGGCATCCACGTGCGAAAAATCTTTCAAGTTTTGTACGATTTTTTTCACCCGCGTAATACCATCTCTAGATTCATTCATCAATGCGCTGAGGTCTTCTTTCAAATACGCCAAATCTAATTTTTCACGCGCACTTTGCAAGCGCGTACGCACCGCCACATCGCCTATCGCGCTCTCGGCCTGCTCGTAGCTGTCGACCATGCTGAACATATCCTGCACATATTTTTCCAGCGTGCCGAGATTAGAATAAACATAGCCGATGGGATTATTAATCTCGTGCGCCACGCCTGCCGCAAGCTGGCCGATAGAAGCCATTTTTTCAGATTGCTGCAATTGGTTTTGCGTGCTGTCCAAGCGCTCGTTCATGGCCAGCACCTCTTTGTTGCGCTCTAATATTTCAATATTCATAGATGACAAGGTTTGGATACGATGCTGCTGTTCCACATGCAGCCGAATGTTGTCCAACACCATCGCCACCATGTTCACCAAAATATTGCAGTAGGCCAAATCATCTATCGTAAACGGCGGCAAACTATCGCTGCGATACACACTGATTACGCCGATCAAAGCGCTTTCATTTTTAAGTGGAAAACAAATGGACGACTGCACCACCTCGCCCATATCCGGCACAGAATCCAAGGTGCTGGTTAGCACAGGCGCGCCTTTGTTGAGCAACAAACCTTGGCCGTGCTGCCCGGCATAGCCGATGACTCCCTGCCCCATTGCAACCTCGTTACCCACAGCCAGCGGCGGTGTGCCATGCACGGCGACAACCACCAAGCTGTCATAAAATACATCGTCCAGCATGGCCAAGGAACCCTCGCTGGCACCCATGCCTTTAACGAAATGTGCCAACAACATTTTTTGCACATCGGCTAAGTTTTCTTTCTGCACCGACGCTCTACCCATCAAATAGAGATCGCGCACCCACAGCAAATCCGTATTAATTTTCATGCGATTTATTCCTTGGGAATTTTTTGATCATACTTTTTTATGGCATATTGAAATTTTAGTTTGTTAAGCCTTCAATCTTGTTCCCTCACCCTCTGTCCCTCTCCCGGAGGGAGAGGGAAGAAAAGTCCTTCTCCCTCCGGGATAACCAATGGCTTGCCCAGCGTTTTTTGCTGGGTTAGCCAGATGGCTAGTTGTCACACCAGAAGGGTTGGGATGAGGAGCAAAATCCAGAGCTTCATAAATTAAAAATTTTTACACACCCCAACCATGCAGCCCGCTCCCCGCATAGGCACGATCTTTTACCGCGTAATAAAATCATACTGCCGACAAAAGTAATCGCGCCTCTTCATCCAGTTTTTCTGACTCCGGCAAAGCCGAGGCAATGCACGCCCAATCCAGTGCTAAATTTTTTAATACGATAGGTGGAATTTTTTTCATCAACGCGTCTTCTGCAAGGCCGCTTTCCAGCAGCACCGCAATAAAAATTAAACCATTTAATGGCTCGAACGGCGCGCTTTCTGGCGTTCTCCAATCACCAATCACACGCTCTATTTCGGCGGGGAAATTCCAGCGTTTCGCAATTTCTGCACCAATCTCGCTGTGGTCGCAGCCCAATACTGCCCGCTCAATTTCTAACAAATTTGCATTCGTATTTTTTTGCTGTTCCAAGATGCGCGCAAATTGTTCGGGGATACACACATCCAACACCATCTGCCCGATGTCATGAAACATGCCTGCGGTAAATACAATTTCCTGATCTTTATTCAAACATTTTGCCAGTGCACGCGCGTAGCCAGCCACACGAAAACTTCGATGCCAATGCGCTTTGCGGTTAAACAAACTGTCGGGCGTGAGAGGGAAAGCGCGCATAAATCCAGACGATATAACCAACGATCGCACGCTGTTAAACCCCATGACGATCACCGCATCGCTGATCGAATGAATGCTGCGCGGTAAGCCATAAAAAGAAGAATTTGCAATCCGCAACACTTTCGCGGTTAAGCCTTGGTCGAGTTCGATTTTAGAAGCCAGCACGGTGCGGTTGAGATTGTTAGTGTTAAAGCTGGCCAGCACTTCTTGAATAACCACGGGAATCATCGGCAACTGATGTAGCTTGGATAATATCTCTGTTTTGTTGAGGGTAGTGGTATGCGGCATGATTAATCCTTATTAATTCGAGCGGGTCTAGGAATGTAGCTTTCTTGCGGTTGCAAATTAGGATTCACTGCAATCATCACGCCCTTGGAATGAGAAATCTCCCCCATTTGGCTGCACCAAAAATAAACAGGCATCAGGTCGGCCGTATTTATGTTGGAATTTTCTATACTTGGTTTTTGTATCTCTGGTATTTCTTTTTTTGGTATTTCTTTTTTTGGCATTTCAACTTTTGGTCTTTTAATCTCTGGTGAAGCTATATTTGTACCCAATATTCTTGCTGATACATGGTTCACGACCAACATCTCAGGGGGAACAATGCCCACTGCGGGCTCGCCAAACAGCGTGTTGCCCGCAGCGGAAAATAAGGTGTGCGCCATCTGGTTGGCCACTGCAATCAAGCCATCCTCACCCACCCCAATCACCGCCACGGGCAGTTGTTCCAACATTTCCTGCGACACCAGCAAGGCATTGATATTGAGCATGAGCTCGCGTGTTTTCTCCTGCACCCGCATTTCTAAATTGCGGTTCATGAGCGACAGCGCATCATTCGCCACCTGTAATTCATTCGCTAGGCGCACGTTTTCCTGCTCCACCTCGTAGCGATAAAAAGCCTCCTGCACATTTTCGCGCAACAAATCATCATCCCAAGGCTTGGTCAAAAATTTATAAATCGCCCCGCGATTGATGGCATCGGTGACGGAATTTAATTCGGTATAACCGCTCAACACAATCCGCACCGTGTCTGGATACAACTCCTTGGCTTGCGTTAAAAATTGTGATCCGGTCATGCCCGGCATACGCTGGTCTGAAATAATTACGCCGACCGCATGTTTGGATAGCAACTCCAACCCCTCTGCTGCGCTATATGCTTTTAAAATCGTATAGCCGTCGCGCCGCAGCAGGCGCACCAAAGCCGCTACGATATTTTCTTCATCGTCAACCAATAATAAAATACGTTCCATCACCCCCCCGTCAAATCTCTAGCGACAACTCTAAACTTTCTTTGTCATGCAACAAGCGCGTCATTTCATGGCTGGGTACGGGGCGACTAAACAAATAACCCTGCATTTCATCACACTTTATTTTTCGTAAATAATTAAGCTGAGCCCTGGTCTCCACGCCTTCTGCAATCACCTTTAGGCCCAGGCTATGGCCCATCGCAACGATGGCCGACACAATCGCCGCATCATCTTTGCTGG
>JANONT010000345.1:0-1941 GCA_031420955.1 Candidatus Nitrotoga sp.
CGCATGGGCGCGGTGATCGAAGCATCGGATGTGCGCCCGGCGGTGAAAGAGCAAGTGGAATCGCTGGGCGCAAAATTTATCGACGTGCCGTTTGAAACCGACGAAGAGCGCGACGCCGCGCAAGGCGTGGGCGGCTATGCGCGCCCCATGCCCGCCCGTTGGATGGAGCGGCAAAAAATTGAAGTGGCCAAGCGTGTCGCGCTGGCGGATATTGTGATTACCACCGCGTTGATTCCCGGTCGCGCCGCGCCCGTGCTGGTGACCGAGGAGATGGTGAAAGCCATGAAGCCCGGCTCGGTGATCGTCGATATGGCGGTGGAGGCGGGCGGCAATTGCCCGTTGTCGGAGCGGGGCAAAACAGTGGTCAAGCACGGTGTGACGTTGTGCGGCGAGGATAACTTGCCGGCCTTGGTGGCAGCCGATGCCAGCGCGTTGTACGCGCGCAATGTGCTCAATTTTTTGAACTTGTTATGCGACCCGAAGAGCGGCGGCAAGATGAATATCAACCGCGAAGATGACATCATCGCGGGATCATTGTTGTGCGGCGGCGGTGTGTTAGAAACCAAAAAAAGTTAGGAGAAATAAAATGGGTGTTGATCCAATCGTAACGAATTTAACGGTATTCGTGCTGGCGATCGTAGTGGGCTACCACGTGGTGTGGAACGTCACCCCCGCGCTGCACACGCCCTTGATGGCGGTCACCAATGCCATATCGGGCATTATTATTGTGGGTGCGATGTTGGCCGCTGGCCCCGTGCAAATGGATGTTGGCACCGTGCTGGGTTTGCTCGGCGTGATGCTGGCGGCGATCAATGTGTTTGGTGGGTTTTTGGTGACCCAGCGCATGTTAGGCATGTTTAAAAAGAAAAAATAATGGACATCTTTAATATTCGTCATTCCCGCGTAGGTATTCGTCATTCCCTCGTAGGCGGGAATCTAGTAAAAACCGTCTGCGTAACTTAAAAAATATCAGTATTGTCCCACTACGCGGGGGTTATTTAATCATCTGGATTCCCGCCTGCGCGGGAATGACAACTCAATCAATGTTTTCAAAATAGAAGAATTTGGAGTTAAAGAAAAATATGTCGGCCAATTTTGTTGCACTCGCTTATTTGCTCGCTGCGGTTTTATTCATCCTAGCCTTGAAGGGTTTAAGTTCGCCTGTGTCCGCGCAACGCGGTAATTTATTCGGCATGATCGGCATGACTATCGCCGTGCTGACCACGCTGACCCTGACACAAAATATTATGTACATCGTGCTAGCAATCATAGCGGGTGGGGCGATCGGCGCAGTGGTGGCGAAGCGTATTGAAATGACCGCGATGCCGGAGTTGGTGGCAGCGATGCACTCGCTGGTCGGGTTGGCGGCGGTGCTCATCGCCATTTCCGCGTTTTATAATCCGGTCGCATACGGCATTGTCCAACCCAGCGCGCAGTTACTGTTGGGTGGGTTGCCGGGGTCAGTCAAACCGACATTGCATCTGGCCAGCCGCATCGAGCTATTCATCGGTGCATTCATTGGCGCGATTACTTTCACCGGCTCGATCATCGCTTTCGGAAAGTTGTCCGGCAAGCTGGGCAATAAACCGTTGCGCTTTAACGGCCAGCATTGGGTGAACTTGTTGTTGGGCATCGCGATGATAGGTTTCGGTATTGCATTCTGCATCACGCCAAGTTGGACTCCATTTTTAATGATGCTCGCGCTGGCCTTATTGTTGGGCGTGCTGCTCATCATGCCGATCGGTGGGGCGGACATGCCGGTGGTAGTGAGTATGCTCAACGCTTATTCCGGTTTTGCCGCAGCGGGTATAGGCTTTACTTTGAACAATAACATGCTGATTATTGCGGGTGCGTTGGTGGGCAGCTCCGGCACGATTCTTTCATATATCATGTGCCGTGCGATGAACCGTTCCATCATCAACGTGATTTTTGGTGGCTTTG
>JANONT010000346.1:0-13056 GCA_031420955.1 Candidatus Nitrotoga sp.
TGGTGACGGGTTGCCTCGGTGCCAAGGGCGACATCGTGAAAAAAACGCATCCCAAAGTGCTGGCAGTCACCGGCCCGCATGCCACCGACGAAGTGATGGAGGCGGTGCACGCACACTTACCTCGGTTGCATGATCCCTACAGCGATTTAGTGCCGCCGCAAGGCATACGGTTAACGCCTAAACATTTTGCGTATGTGAAAATTTCTGAAGGTTGTAACCATCGCTGCACCTTTTGCATCATCCCTTCTATGCGGGGCGATTTGGTCAGTCGTGCGGTGGGCGATGTCATGCAAGAGGCGCAAAATTTAGTGAACGCGGGCGTAAAAGAGCTGCTGGTGATTTCGCAAGACACCAGCGCGTATGGTGTGGATGTGAAATATCGCACTGGATTTTGGAACGGCAGGCCGCTCAAAACCCGCATGACCGAGCTGGTGCAAGCGATGGGTGAATTGCGGCAAGCGAGCGGTGCAGCGGGGTTAGCAGGGATGGGCGGTCTTTCGCCCAACTCGCAGAGTGTGTGGGTGCGTCTGCATTATGTGTACCCATATCCGCATGTGGATGAAGTGATCCCCCTGATGGCGGCGGGAAAAATTTTGCCCTATCTCGACATCCCTTTTCAACATGCCAACAAGCGTATTTTAAAGCTGATGAAGCGTCCGGCCAGCAGCGAAAATGTGTTGGCGCGCATCAAACAGTGGCGTGAAATTTGTCCTGATTTAACGTTGCGTAGCACCTTTATTGTTGGCTTCCCCGGTGAGACGGAGGCGGAGTTTGAAGAACTGTTAGATTTTCTTAAAGAAGCGCAATTGGATCGCGTCGGTGCGTTTATGTATTCGCCGGTTGAGGGCGCGGTGGCGAATGCCTTGCCCGATCATATTGCACCAGAGGTGCAGCAAGAAAGGTTGCGGCGGTTGATGGCGTTGCAAGAAACTATCAGCGAAGCCAGACTCCAGCGCAAAATCGGCAAAGTCATCACCGTGCTGGTGGACCAGGTTGATGAAGAAGGCGCGATTGCGCGCAGCGCGGCGGATGCGCCAGAGATTGATGGCGTGGTGTATATAACAGATGGCGAGTCGCTAAAGGTGGGCGATTTTGTGCAAGTGCGCGTCACGGATTCGGATGTGCATGATCTGTGGGCGGAGACTATTTAGGTGTAGCAATCGTGATTTGATCTGACAATTATTTAGAGCACTACAGATGAGGTTGAGAAGCGATTAATTTGATGCTTTCTAATTCTTAAGCATAACGTAAAAAATTCTTAAATGCGGGAATGATCCGTGATGCGGCATTAGGGATGAAGTGATGGTCTGTTTTGATTAGAAGGGTTTTTATAGCGCAATTTGTTGTAATAAATACAATGGGTAATGCGGTGAGATAAGTATATTACAGGCTAACTTTTAGCAATGTTAGGCGTGGTGGCATGAATGCTGCTAAAGCCTGCAAGGCAGGACATAATTAAGTGAATTTCAATAAAGTGTCGGATTTTGCAATTTTATCTGTAACAATATGTTTTGTATGTACTTAAAGCATAATATTTTGTTAATCGTTGACATTGTCAAGCGGGTCAGACATCATGCCGTCGCATTTTATTGGGTTCGAATTTTAGGGTTGGGGCGGTTATTTAGGTATTTTTGTCATTGTGAGCCGGATGATGCTTTTTCGGCAGTTTAATTGTTTGGTGGGGGACTTATTTTGATACGCTATTTTTTAAGTTTGACGGTTTTACTGGCGGGGTTGTTTGCTGCAGCTACCAGCTCAGCTGATAACTCTACGATTGGTGATGGGGTCGCCCCCGGCGCGAATAACGCGGCAGCCGCCGCAGCGAAAGAAAAAGGCGGTTATGTCGCCGATTACGATGATATTTTTAAGGTGAAGGGCGGGCCTGAAGCCAAGCCAGACACCGAAATTAAGCCTCTAATGTGGAACTCTGTGGACGAGGTTTTTTACGACGAATTGGGGCCGCATGTTGAGCAGCCCATCGAGTTTCCGCATGATCGCCACGCGGGTGATCCTAATAAGGTGAATCCCGATGGTAAGACGGGCGACGGCATTAACTGTATGTATTGTCACACCTATGCGCGTCGTAGTTTGACTTCTGGTATTCCGCCTTTGCGTAAGTGCATCGGCTGCCATCAAAACATCCCTTCCGTTAGAGATACACCTCGCATCGAAAAATTGTTTGAATATTGGGATGCAGGCAAGCCTATTCCTTGGAAAAAAGTACATGATTTGCCTGACTACGTGCGTTTTAACCACGAGCGTCACATTCAGCGTTTCATCTTTAAGCAAGAGCGTCCGTACAAAGAGGTTTGTGGGTACTGTCACGGGGATGTTTCTTCTATGACTGTGGCGCGGCGCGTGAAAACGCTTTCTATGGGTTTCTGTGTGAATTGCCATAAGAAAAATCACGCGCTGGACAACACCTTCACCAAGGCTGGGCATGGGCCGAACGACTGCTTTATGTGCCATAAGTAAAGTGCGCATATCAGTTAAAATTACTTAATGTTGGCAGTTGTAGATTTCACATGAGGATTCAGCAATGATAGAAAACAATTTTAATCGGCGTGATTTTTTGAAGGTTTTGGGTTGGGGTGGTGCGGCAGTCGCACTCAGTGCCTGCGGTAACACTTCAGTTGAAGATGGTACGGAATTTGTAACCGCCCACTCGACCGAAGGCATGCCTGAATACGCCATTCCGGGTGTGTATGTACACTTTAATTCAACCTGCGCGCAGTGCGATAGCGGTTGTAGCATCGTGGGTCGAGTGCGCGAAGGTCGTGTGTTAAAGCTGGAGGGTAACCCTGAGTCCCCCATCAATAAAGGCAAGATTTGTGGTCTAGGCCAAGCGGGCTTGCAAGCACATTACAACCCAGATCGCATTACCCAGCCTATGTTGCGTAAAGGTGACCAAGGCGAAACCATTACCTGGGAGCAGGCATTAACGCTTATCAACGAACAGTTGGGCGGCGTAAAAGGCAATGAAGTGGCCTTTTTAACAGGCGGCGTGAGCGGTCATTCTGGCGTGCTGTTGAAGAATTACATGGACGCGCTGGGTTCGGCCAATCATTATGCTTACGAGGCGGTGACTCCTTCAGTCGTGCGTGCCGCCAATAAAAAGAGCTATGGCGTGGAAATGCCGCGTTTGCATATCGACAAGGCGCAGGTGGTGGTTTCGTTCGGCGCAGATTTCTTGGGCGCGTGGGTATCACCGGTTAATTTCACGCAGCAATATGCTAAGTTCCGCAAAGGGCCGAATGGGTCGCGGGGCGTGCTGATTCAAGTTGAATCTAAGATGACCTTGACTGGCGCAAATGCGGATCGTTGGCTGTGTATTCGTCCGGGCACCGAGGGTGTATACGCGCTGGGCTTGATTAATGCACTTGGCGCAGCAGGCTT
Organism: Candidatus Nitrotoga sp.; assembly: GCA_031420955.1. GTDB lineage: Bacteria > Pseudomonadota > Gammaproteobacteria > Burkholderiales > Gallionellaceae > Nitrotoga. Next base: position 3,397 of record JANONT010000346.1, read on the forward strand.
TAAAGTCCCATCTGCGGCTGCAGCCATCGCCAAAGATTACACGGCTGAGCGCGTGATTCAAGAAACCGGTATTCCCGCCGAGCATACTGAGAAAGTGGTCGCGCTTTTAAAAGAGCGCACGCCTAGCTTGGTGCTTTTTGGGAGTGCTGCCGAAGGATATGCGCATGGTTCACAAAATGCGGCGGCTATTACCCTGCTCAACCATGTCTTGGGTAATGTCGGCAAGACGATGGCAGCTCCTGCCAGCGTGCCCTTCCCGCAAATTGCGCCTAAGGTTGGCAATCGTCATGCCTTGCATGCTTTGAATGACAAAATAGCGCAAGGCAATATCAAAGTGCTGTTTACCTACGGTTCCAACCCTGTATTTACTTCACACTCCTCGCTTAACTTCAAAGAAAACCTCAAAAAAGTCCCGTTCAAAGTGGTGTTGTCGCATTACCGCGATGAGACGGCGATGGAAGCTGATCTGGTGTTGCCATTGGATTCAGTCATGGAAGATTGGGGTAGCTCTGTGCCAGAGTACATGGCAGACGCAGCGCAAATTAATATTCAGCAAGCTTTGTCAGAAAAACTATATCCAGACACACGCGGATTTGGCGATGTGTTATTGGCCTTGTTAAAGCAGCGTCGTCCAACTGAGTACGGCCAGTACGAAGACTTTTATGGCTACTTGCGGAATGCGATGGTGCAAAACAAAGCGGCATTGGGTGGCGGTACAGCATCGGATGATATGTTCTGGCAAAAAACAGTCAGCCACGGCATTATCAAGCTGCCTGCTAAAGCGGCCAGCGCGCTGAAAACCCCAACCGCTACGAAGCTGGCCTTTGCTGCGGCTGCGGCTGATGAGGCTTACCCGCTACACCTGATCCCGTCTACTTCCGCGCACATGCGTGATGGTCGTCATGCAAATATTCCTTGGTTGCAAGAATCGCCTGATCCTATCACCACCGTAGTGTGGGATAGCTGGGTGGAAATACACCCAGCTACCGCCGCCAAGCTTGGCGTAGTTGAGGGCGATGTTGTTGAGATCGCTTCCAGAAGCGGCGCGATTAAGGTGATGGTTTACGTGTTCAAAGGGATTCATCCAGACGCAGTTTCTGTGCCTATGGGTTACGGTCATGAGGCGATGGGTCGCTACGCTAAGAATACGGGTCAAAACGTGTTTAAGGTGCTGGACTCTGTGTTTGATAAAGAAACGGGCGAATTGGCCTTGCATGAGACACGCGTTAAAGTGACTAAAACAGGGCAAAAAGTCAAGATCGTTAAGGACGAAGGTCCATATGGTGGTGGTCAGGCGGGCAAGCGTATTGCCTTGAGAAAAACAACTGACAAAGTCAATCTTTCGAAGGAGGTCTAAAAAGTGTCTATTGCAAATTTATTACAGAACTGGTCTCGGTATCGTGACACCCATCCATACGGCGGAGCTAAGCCGCACATGGGATACAAGTGGGCAATGGCGATAGACATGGATATCTGTACGGGCTGTAATGCTTGTACGGTGGCCTGTTACGCAGAAAACAATCTTGCTGTTGTGGGTAAGGAAAAATTTTTGAATGGTAAATCCATGCACTGGTTGCGCATCGAGCGCTATTGGCATGATTCAGTAGAGGCGGGTGACCCTATTGAATTGGCTGATGGCAAGGAGTTTAAGGAAGGTAAGCAATTTCACGATCAGGGCGCGCACTTTTTGCCGATGATGTGCCAACACTGTGAAGCTGCTCCTTGCGAAACCGTATGTCCGGTCGGGGCGACCAATCACACGCAAGATGGTATCAACTCGCAGATTTACAACCGCTGTGTGGGTTCGCGTTATTGCAACGCTAACTGCCCGTACAAAGTTCGTTATTTCAACTGGTTTAACTACCAGGACCCAGCTACTGAAAACGTTTGGCCAGAGCCGCTCAATCAGCAACTGAACCCAGACGTAACCGTGCGTAGCAAGGGTGTGATGGAGAAATGTACATTCTGCGTGCAGCGTTTGCGTGCAGTGATGGTGGATGCGCGTACCGAAGAGCGTTTGGTGCGTGAAGGTGAAGTGCAAACCGCTTGCCAGCAAGCTTGTTTGGCTGGAGCGATTTCGTTTGGCAATATGCTGAATCCTGAATCTAGAATCAGCAAGCAGTGGATGCAGCAAGAAGTCAATATTGCTTTGGATGCCCAGCCTAAAAATAAACATGTGGGTGATGCTGTTGATAAACGTGGTTACCGCATTTTAGAAAATTTGCGTCCTTACCCGTCTGTTATGTATCTGGAGCAGGTACGCGAAAGCGCAGTTTAAAGCCGCCGTTTAATGCATGGTGCTTGTGCGTGCTGACGCAGTATTTCAAATTCTGAATCAAAGGAAGGAAGCAGGGTAATGAAAATAAAAAGTGACACGTTTATTAGGAATCCCAAGGATCTATGGAAGGGAGAGCCTGAGCATACTGAGGTGAGAGACCTGAGTCCGCATATTGGCTTTAACCAAATTACCAGCGACGTGGTGAACAGCTTGGAAAACCCACGACCCATTTATTGGTGGGCGATAGCGATTTGTATCGCTATGGTCGGCGTGGGCGTGGCGTGTGAGGTACACCAGTATAAAACAGGTCTGGGTGTGTCGAACAAAAGTAACACCAACGTTTGGGGTGTCTATATTGCCTCTTTCATCTTCTGGGTGGGCGTGAGCCATGCGGGTACGTTGTTGTCTGCACTGTTGCATTTGACGCATTCCGATTGGCGCAAGTCCGTATTCCGTTACGCTGAAGCGATGACAACTTTCGCGCTGATGACGGCAGGCTTATTTGTTATTGTGCATTTGGGTCGCCTGTGGCAGGTGTATTACGTGATGCCGTATCCAAATGAGCGTGGAATTTGGCCGAACTTCCAGTCGCCGCTCGTGTGGGATATGTTCGTTATCGGAACGTACTTAACCTGTTCCAGCATATTTTTGTACACCGGTATGATCCCTGATCTGGCCGTGTTCCGCGATAACATTCATGATGGTTGGCGCAAAAAGCTGTACACCTTCTTGGCCATGGGCTGGCAGGGTACAGATCGTCAATGGCGTAACTTTCGCGTAGCGTATCTGACTTTGTCGGTATACCTGATTATCTTGGCGGTTTCTGGACACTCAGTGGTTTCGTCAGACTTTGCCATGTCGCAACAACCGGGTTGGCACATTACTTCTTTCCCACCGTACTTCGTAGTGGGTGCCTTGTATTCAGGTAATGCCGCGTTGATTACCGTATTTATCATCTTGCGCTATATGTTTAGGTATGAAGAATATTTGAATATGGACGTGTTGCGTAAGCTGGTGCGTTTGACATTTGCATTGGCGATGATCTGGACTTACCTGCACTTCATCGAGATGGCAACCGTTTGGTATGGTCACGATCAAGCGGCTAAGGATCAACTGATATTTAAAGCAACGGGTGTCTATGCAGGATGGTGGTGGTTGTTCAACTTCCTCGCAGTCGTGTGTCCGTGGGTGATGGCGTTCAGACGTTGGCAGACTAATTTGCCCGTGCAGATGGTGTTGTCGCTGTTGCTGAACGTGGGTATGTGGTTAGAGCGTTGGCTGATTGTTGCGCCTACATTGGGGCATAGCCATTATCCGTGGACGTTTGACTTTGACCAGTGGCCGAGTTACATCCAGTGGGGCATCTTGTTCGGCAGCTTTGGTTGGTTTGGCTTGCTGTTGTTGGTGTTCTGCAAGGTATTCCCAGCGGTTTCTATGTATGAATTAAAAGAGTTGGCGTATGCACGCAAGGTCGAGTTGCGTCACGCCCATGCAGAAGAAGGACATGGTCGTCCAGAACTTGCTACTAAAGGAGCACATTAATGAGTAAGCGCCATTTATTAGCATTATTCGATAGCTTTGATGAGGCGGGTGAAGCGATTCTTGAATTGCGTGGAGCCAAGCTAAAAGGCTTTGACACCGATCACGACATGATTATTAAGTCGCCGATTGAACACCCAGAGTTTAATCGGGTGTTCGGCCCCAAGCCCGTGCATGTGCAGTGGTTTCCCTTGTTTGGCTCCATTGTCGGTTGCACATTTTTGTTCCTATTAGTATCAGGTTCACAGGCCAACTTTTTTGAACAGTTAAAAGGGGGTAAACCGATTGTGCCTATCCCCATTAACTTGGTTATGACTTATGCCTTGTTTATGCTGTCAGGGGTGTTTTTGACTGTATTAGGATTGTTTGTGTGCGCTGGGCTGCCTGCCAGGCGTTTGCCCTTGTACAGCTCCAAGGTGTTGGATGACCAAATTGGTATTTTGGTTAAGGCAGATGAGGCAACGATGCCAGTCATTAAGGCCATTTTGACCAAACATAAGGCGATTGAGTTTCAGGAAGAGGCGGGCAAATGAAGACACTAACTTTTGCAGTTGTATTGATGTTCACCCCCATGTTGGCTCAGGCTTGGCCTTGGTCGCATGACATGGCTAATCAAATCAGCATCAAGTCACAAGGCAGCCCAGGGTTTCTGCATAACAGAGCGGCTACGACAAATAAGGAACCTGGTATGCGACCCATGCCTACGCGCTCTGTGCCAGTTCCGGCGGTGGCGAATGAAATCATGCCAGATCGGGATACTGCCGAAGCAACAGTGAAAAATCCAGTACGCGCCGATGCAAAGTCACTTAAAACAGGCAAACAGTTGTTTGACATCATGTGTACACCTTGCCATGGTTTTGAGGGTAGGGGCGATGGCATCGTGGGGAATAAATTTACCTTGCAGCCGTTTGATCTGACTTCACCTGAAGTCAAGGATCGCTCGGATTCCTTTATTTGGGCGCAGATGACTTTTGGTGGGCCATTCATGCCGGCTTATGCGAATGACTTGTCTCCCACAGAGCGTTGGCACGTACTGAATTATATTCGCCAAGTTTTGCAAAAATTACCGCCGACACCCGTGGCATCAGCTAAATAAGGAGCGCCAGGAATGATTACGTTTAATAATTGGTCCGTTTTGACCGTCAGTTTTTTGTTTGTGCTTTTTATAGCATTGGCCAGCGTTGCCCTATGGGCGGTGATCTATTTGGCAAATGGCAAATGGTATAAAGAAATTCGACACTTGCTGAAACCGCTTTTTACTTTGTTTCCATTCGCATTGGTATTGCTCATCATATTGTTGATCGGTGGGGAGCATACTTTCCCCTGGCTCAAGCCCACACCGGGACACGAGCCACACCTGAATGCTTGGCATAACTACACCTTTCTCGTGGCACGCCAAGTTATAGGTTTGTTGTTTGCGATGGGCTTGTGCTGGCTGTTTATTAAACGCCAGGAGGTTATGGATCGTAGTAAAGAAGATGCCGACAAATTTCACAATGTGGCAAACTGCATTCCTTGGCTGTACTTTTTGTATGGCTCATTGGTGGCGTTTGATTTTGAGATGACCTTGTTACCGATGTGGCATAGTGCGTTGTTCTGTGCTTACTTCTTCATCAGTAACTTCAATATGTTCTTGGCATTCTTGGTGATTTGGATCTACGTCCTAAATCAACGTGGCGTGTTGGCGCAACCTGTTCCAGACTACGTTTATAACTATTTGTCACAGATGATGTTGGGCTTTACGGTGTTGTGGATGTATACCCACTTCTCACAGTTCTTGATTATCTGGTATGGCAACTTACCCGAAGAAAGAGATCGTATTGAAGCCATGCAAACGGGCGATTTCAGTGTGTTGTGGTATATGATGGTGGCCTTTAAGTGGTTCATTCCCTTGTTCTCGTTACTGATTCGTAAGACACGGCATACGCCAATATTAGTGATCAGCGTTGCGGCAGTGATTATTACTGGAACACTTATCGAACGCTTTATTTGGCGCGCAGGGGTTAACTTCTCTGGCACGATGAATACTGGCATTCACGCACATGGCAGCATCCCTTATCTTGAGGCACTCGTGATTCTTCCGATCATTGCGGCCATAGGATTCTTCATTGTACGTAGCGCAATGCGCAAACAACAGTTATTGAAAGTGTGAGTAGATTTATGATGACGCTTTATTCGGGAACGTCCGACCCCTTTAGTCAACGCTGCCGTATGGTGCTGTACGAAAAAGGTATGGACTTCCAAGTTGTAGATGTGGATGTTTACAACAAGCCTGAGGATTTGGCCGTAATGAATCCTTACAACAAAGTACCCGTTTTGGTGGAGCGTGACTTGGTGTTGTATGAGTCCAATATTATCAATGAATATATTGATGAGCGCTTCCCACATCCGCAGTTGATGCCAGCGGATCCCGTCATGCGTGCACGCGCGAGGTTATTTTTGCATCGCTTTGAGACAGAAATGTTCTGCCATATTGAAGCGCTTGAGAGCGGCCCGCAAAAGGCCGCCGATAAGGCAAGGCAAGCGTTGAAAGATAGTTTGACGCAAATCGCCCCAGTGTTCGTCAAGCAAAAATACATGCTAGACGATGGTTTTTCCATGCTGGATGTGGCCATCGCTCCCTTGTTGTGGCGCTTAGATCACTACGGCATACAGCTTGGCAAAGAAGCTGCGCCGCTGATGAAATACGCTGAGCGCATATTTTCGCGCCCAGCGTATATCGAAGCAATGTCGGCAGCCGAAAAGGCGATGCGTAAGTGACCCAGCTATCCACCAAGCCTTATCTGGTGCGTGCGATATATGATTGGTGTTGCGATAGTGGATTAACGCCGTACTTGGCCGTTAAAGTGGATAGCAAAACCCGCGTGCCGATGTCCTTTGTAAAGGACGGGGAAATTGTGATTAGCTTGGGTGTGGATGCGGTAAAAGATTTACATCTGGGCAGCGATTACATAAGCTGCGATGCTCGATTCAGCGGGGTAGCACATGCAGTCATTGTGCCGCTTGATGCAGTTGCGGGCATTTTTGCGAAAGAGTCTGGGCAAGGCTTAGTGTTCCCTGTGGGGGAGTCTGCACCTATTGTTGCCAGTGGTGAAGCCTCCAATCCCAACTCGCCCAATCCAAATTCACCCAGTCCTACTAGGCCACAACCGAGCAAGCCACATCTGAGAATAGTTAAATAACCACTGCATTCTTAAATAACCGTAGCCCACGCTGAATAATATTTACGTGGGCTATTTTTATGATGTCAGCGTCAGTTGCATTTTTTCCATGGCTTTTTGTTCTATCTGGCGTATGCGCTCCGCAGACACGCCAAACTTGGCTGCCAATTCATGCAAGGTAGCAGTGCTCTCTTCCGTTAACCAACGTGCCTCAATAATATTGCGACTCCGCTCATCCAAGTTGGCGAGTGCTTGAGATAATTTATCGGATTTTAAAAACTCCTGCTGCTTCAATTCCAAAACGCGGGAAGGCTCATCTTCTGGCCTGGCAGCGAGATAAGCAATGGGCGCGTAGGTGTGCTCCTCTTCATCGCCCACGGTGGGATCCAGCGTCAGCTCGTGGCCGTTATTGAAGCGCGTTTCCATCTCCAACACATCGCTCGTACTCACATTAAGTTGCTGCGCGATTTCTTTAACCTCGCTCAATTTAAGCTGATCGGTGCTGTGCCGCATACTGCGAAGATTAAAGAACAGCTTGCGCTGCGCCTTAGTAGTGGCGATTTTGACCAGCCGCCAATTGCGTAAAATATATTCGTGCATTTCGGCGCGTATCCAGTGCAAGGCAAACGACACTAAGCGCACGCCACGGCTGGGGTCAAAGCGTTTCACGGCTTTCATCAGACCAATATTTCCCTCCTGAATCAGATCAGCCTGCGGCAAACCATACCCCGCATAGCTTCGGGCGACGCTGACTACTACGCGCAGGTGTGAAATAATTAACTGCCGCGCCGCAGTTAAATCATTGTCGCGGTGCAAGCGTGTCGCAAGGTCAATCTCTTCCTCTGAGGTAAGCAATGGAAATTGGTTAACTGATTGAATATATCTGTCCAAGCTGGCTGCAGATAAGGGGGTAGGTAGAGCTAAACTATGCATGGTGATATCTCCTTTTCCACAATATACCACTGAAATAGCGTGTTTCAAAATGCCTAAAAGTGCTGCTTAGAGGCCATTTAGTAAGGTAGGTTCAAGGGTGGTGGTTGTGCGCCTAGTCTAAAAACGATTAGTATTCGGACATGACTGATGCTAAGAAAAAATTAGGGCTCATCACGGCGATTTTCCTATTGCTGACCACTGTAGAAATGATTGCGCTGAACGGTTTTTACACGCTCGAAAATCAACTCTCTGATTTTTTTGTGCGGCATCAGGCGCAAAATTTACAGCCCGATCCTGATATTGTAATTGTTGATATTGATGACAGCAGCCTCGCGCGCATGGAAGAGGTGGCCGGAAAATGGCCGTGGCCGCGTGCGGTACACGGTGAGTTGGTGAGTGGCATCGCCGCGCAAAAGCCTGCGGCCATCGTGTTTGATATTTTATTTAGCGAGCGCGATTTACACAGGCCGGAAAGCGATCGTGCGTTTAATGATGTTCTGGGCGAGATAGAGAGTAACGTTTATTTTCCTATTATGCGCCGCGATGTTGTAGCGGGTAAGGGCGGTGAGCAGCTCGCAAAAATCGCGCCTTTGCTCAATTTGAAGGCGACGGACAAGATAGATGCAGAGGCAAAAATATCATTACTTCTACCCGCAGCAATTGATCCCAAATATTGGCGTACCGGCACGATTAACTACGTGGCCGATGCAGATGGGGTCGGGCGACGTTACCAACTTTATACGCCAGTACACGGCTGGTTAATGCCCTCTTTACCCGCCCGCGTGGCGGCTGATTTGGGTTATCCCGTCCCACAACAAAACGATATATTGCTGGCTTGGCGCGGCCAAGCCGGGGCGTTTAAGCACATTTCCTATGTCGATCTGTATGAAGATTTTGATCGCGAAAAAACACTGCGTCCGCAAAATGAATTCACAGGAAAAATTGTCATAATCGGCACGGCCGCGAGTGGCTTGCATGACTTGCGGGTTACACCCATCGATAGCATTTATCCCGGGGTGGAAATTTTAGCCACCGCGCTGGATAACCTAAAAAACAAACGTGTGCAGCGCGCAGCCCCTATATGGGTTAAATTGGGGCTGGCATTGTTGCTGCTGGCGTCGCTGGCTGCTGGATTTTTGCGCGGCATCAATGCCATGAAAATGGGTTGGGCATTATCAGCAATAACCGTCATAGCGTTGGGTCTGAGTTATATCGCCGCAGGCAAACTATATTTACTGCATGTATTCGTGCCGTTAATTTTTGCTTGGGGCTATTATTTTATCTGCGCGATGCAAGCTTATTTGCGCGAACGTAAATCGCGAGAACAAGCTGTACAACTTTTTAGCCGCTTCGTGAATCCGCATGTCGTGCAAGAACTCATCGCGCATGGCGGCCTGAGTCGCGCAGGCGAGAGCCGCCAAATCACCATTTTATTTTCGGATATACGCGGCTTCACTTCTCTTTCTGAAAAACGCACACCACAAGAAATTGTAGCCTTATTAAACCGCTATTTCAGCTTGCAGGTCGAGGTTGTATTTCGGCACGGTGGCTCGCTCGATAAATTTATTGGCGATTGCATCATGGCGTTTTGGGGCGCGCCGTTAGATGACCCAGACCATGCCCGTCATGCCGTCGCAGCCGCGCTGGAAATGGCTGAGGTGTTGCAAAAATTCAAGGCCGAGCTGGGCGAGGCAGATGCTGATTTTGATGTGGGCATAGGCATACACTCCGGCCCTGCAGTGGTCGGTT
>JANONT010000347.1:0-14872 GCA_031420955.1 Candidatus Nitrotoga sp.
CGCGGTAAATTAAACCGTCCCGCATGTCCACGCTGCGCCAGCTTGGATAACGCTGGGCCGCCGGGATAATCTAGCCCCAGCAATTTCGCGCTTTTATCGAAGGCTTCGCCCGCAGCGTCATCCAGCGTTTCGCCCAGCAATGTATATTGACCAACATCATCTACGCGCATCAATTGGGTGTGTCCACCGGAAACCAGCAAAGCAATAAATGGAAATTTTAATTCTGGTTCAGACAGCAGCGGCGATAATAAATGCCCTTCTAAATGATGAATGCCGAGGGCGGGAATGTTGAGTGAATACGCCAGCGAACACGCCACGCTCGCACCCACCAACAGTGCGCCAGACAGCCCCGGCCCTTGTGTGTAGGCGACGGCATCTAGCTCAGACAAATTGCATTTTGCCTCGTGCAATGTTGAGCGGATGAGCGGCAACACGCGATGAACGTGATCGCGCGAGGCCAGCTCCGGCACCACGCCGCCATATTCATTGTGCATTTTTACTTGCGAATGCAGCGCGTGCGCCAGCAAGCCGCGTTCGGTGTGGTAGAGCGCGATGCCCGTTTCGTCGCAGGAACTTTCGATGCCTAAAATCAATTTCATAGCGCGGTGTTTTTTACGACAGACATTAAAATAAATGGCACTCATGCTACCAGTTATTGCGCTGATTGGACGCAGCTTTAGCACGGTAAAATCTGGGTTACACTACGGCAAAATTAGGGCATGATTTATTCAATGTGTGGTACATAAAGTGAATTTCATACGCGGTATTTTTGATCGTATTGTGTTGGTGGTGGCTGTCGTCACATCGGGCTGTATACCGAGTTTTATCGCGCAATACCAACAGCGCGTGGGCGGTATGTTGACGCAAGTTGTGCAAGACATTGCGCCGTTTCAGGCGATCGCTAACCAGTTTCATGAAGGCAGTTTGCAAAAACTTATCCGGCATCATCTGGATAGCACGGATCCAACTTTTTATAGCGAAGGTACGGCGATACAGGCAATGGTGGATTCTGCCGAGCGTTTGAAACGCATGGCGGACGCGCTAAACACCGATTTACTTGGACAGGCTAAATATCTACTCACTCACCTAGACGCGCCTATCGCTCGCGCAACATGGGAAATATATTCCCCTTCATTCGGCTTGTCGGTTGAGAGCATTATGCTCAGTGCCACGGTCGGCATGTCGATTTGGCTGATTTTCATGGTGACATGGATTGCGCTTGCACGCTTGGCGCAGTTTGTGATTGACGGACGAAGCCGCTAGCTTGGGCGTAGCGCAATTTTAAGCGCGATCTGCAATGCAAAGAAAATAATGCGCGCTGAAATATCGTTATAATCTTTTGCAGTTAACCACTATCTTTAAATTCAATCAAACATGACTCAGTCCGATTACACCGCCAGTAGCAAACCCAAATCTTCCTCTACCAAATGGCTGCTGCTTGTTCTGCTTATTCCCGTTTTGTTGCTGTCTGCCTACTTGGGCTTCGTGCTGAATTGGTCTTATTCCGATGGTGAGCGTGCGGGCTATTTGCAAAAATTTTCGCGTAAGGGCTGGCTGTGTAAAACTTACGAAGGCGAAATGGCCATGACCACCGTCCCCGGCGTGGCCCCCGTGCTGTGGACTTTTACGGTACGCGATGAGGCCCTGGCCGCACAGTTGAGCGCGATGATGGGGCAGCGTGTTTCGCTCACTTACGACGAGCATCGCGGCATTCCCACCAGCTGTTTTGGCGACACCGCCTATTTTGTAAACAAGGTGCAGGTGTTAGAAAAATAGTGTGCGCGTAACCTCACCCACACTTTCCCGCCAACATTTTTGTCGTGATATTTATTCAGCCATCATCTAAATGAAAGCTAATAAAAACGCTCCGCTCCCAACCCCGCCGGCCAGCCGTGCCAGCTATACCAAGCAAGCACTGCTGGGTATGTATGGCGTGATTGGTGTGTCCATTGCGACTATCGGCGTGTTCAAAGTGCCGTTTGCGGAAGGGTACGCCAAGGAATATTGGCGGCAAGCATTGGCCGGATTGGTGTTGTTGATCGCATTGATTGCAAGCATCATCAGCCTGGCAATTTACATGTTTGACGCGAATTATTTTAAATCGCAAATTGTTGAGTATGTAAAAACCAACAAGCAGCGCGATTTAATTTTAGAGGGCGATCTTAAGGTTACTTTTTTCCCCAAGCTTGGAATAGATTCCAACAAAATCACATTGAGCCAGCGCAATAGCAATAAAGTTTTTGCATCCATCGACAATGCGCGCCTTAACATCGCTTGGTGGCCGCTGCTGTTTAAGCAATTACAAATTGAGAGCGTTACCTTGGACAGGTTGCACGCAAACATTATTCGCGATAAAAATGGCCGCACTAACTTTGATGATTTGTTAGTGCCAGACGGCAGCTTGAGCGATGTGAAATTTGAGATTGACAATATTCTTGTGCAAAATTCTTCTGCTAATTATCAAGACGAAGCGGCGGATTTATTTTTAACATTGCACGACATGAATATCGAAACAGATCGTATTGCAGATTTAATCCCCAGCAAAATTTCTGCCAGTTTTCGTTTAGGGTCGAGCAAGCCGCGCATCGAAACCCGCGTTAAATTCAGCACGCATTTGGTGTTTGATCGCAAGGGTAACCATTTTGAATTTGCAAATTTTGAAGGCGCAGCAGAGGGTGAAGCGGCGGGCATGAACAAGCTGGTGCTGAATTTTCAGGGCGGGTTGAAAATTGCGCCCGCAACTGAAAAATGGGTGCTGGATACATTTTCCACGACAGCCAAGGGCGAGTGGGGCGGGCGCAATTTGGATGCGAAGTTGGACATCGCCAAGTTTCAATCAGAAAAAATTAAGGCTGAACAAAATGGGTTGAGCGAAGATTCCGCCACCGAAAATTTAGCAGCGTGGAATGTGGCTACAGGAAAGGCATTAACGCTCCACGCCAGCTTATTGCAAGGAGATGAAAATCTGCAAATGGCTTTTGATTTGCCCGCATGGGGAATAAAAAATAGGCGTATGCAGGCGGATGTGTTTTCGGGCACGCTGGATTTTTTCAAGCAAGGGCAGAGCGCGCAAGGCAAGTTCAGCAGCCCACTAAGTTATGATCTTGCCACGCGCCAATTGCAACTGCCTGCACTGGTGAGCACTTTCAATTTAAGTCATACGTTGTTGGCCAATAAATTGAACGCGATCTCCACCGGAAATTTTATGGCTAATTTTTCCGAGCAATCGGTCAAGCTCAGCTTCAATACAAAAGTAGAGGACAGTAATTTTGCAGGCAGCGCGGAAGTGGAAAATTTCGCCAGCCCTGCGTATACATTTGAAGTCTCTGCCAATGCTATTGATATGGATAAATATCTGGTGGCGGATTGGAGTAAACGTTTGCTCGATGACGCGCAGCCCTTGAATTTTAGCGGACTAAAAACGCTTAATCTGCGCGGGAAATTGCGCAGCGATGAATTTAAATTTGCCAAAATAAAAGCCAGCAAGCTGCATGCGGAAATCAGCGTTAATCAAGCTAATCTAGTGATAGAGCCGATTGCGGCAAGGTTATATGGCGGCACATTATTGGGCAGTGCTAACATTTCGGCAACGGACATTCCTAAAATATTGTTGCAACAAAAATTGAGCGGCGTGCAGATTGATGCCTTGCTAAGTGATGTTGTTGTAGGTGCGCCGAAGCTCACGGGGCGTGGGCATTTCACTTTAGATGTAAGCGCGACAGGCAGTAGTTTAGGTGAGATGCGTAAAAATATTAACGGCGATGCGAGCTTAGCGGTGGCGCGTGGATTAATCGCGGGAATTAATCTCACCGAGGCGTTGGTGGCGAGCAGAAATTTAGTCGGCATTAATGAAAATGAAACTAAAGGTATACACACGGTAGGGGCTAAATTTACCGAAGTCACCGCGTTTTCAGAGCTGAAAACCACGTTTGCCGTGCTGCAAAGCATGGCGCGCAGCAGTGACATTCTGTTGAAATCCGCAACATTTACCAGTAAAGGAGAGGGCGAAATTTTCCTTGATTCCAGTGTTCTCAACGCGGCGCAACCCAACTTTGGACAAATGAATTTTAAGCTTAACACCACTATTGATTCCAATCTGCGGCGCAGCAAAAACGGCGCGCTGGCTGAGTTGGCGGGTATACGCGTGCCGATGCAAATCAGCGGTGATTACACTAAGCCCTCCATCATGTTTGATTTTGGCGCAGCGACGGGTGGCAATATCGTCAAGCTCGCGCATAAAAATAAAGTCCTATTGGATAAAGCCCAGCCGGATGCTGTCCAACCCAACGAAGCTAAGGCCCATGAAATAAAGTCTGGCGAAATTAAGTCTGGTAAAGTGAAGTCGAGCAAGGTGAAGAAGCCTACTACGACAGTTGAAGCAAGCAAACCAAGCAAGAGGTAAATATCATGATGCAACTTAGTAAAACTATCGCCGCGTTAAATACGCCCAATTTTATGCCTGTGCTCAAGCAGGAAATCACGCAATTTAATTCCGATCAATTGCCGTTGCAGCGTGGCTTATCGAACGGAAACTTTGTTACCGACGATCCGATTTCCGTCATGATTATTAACGTGGCTGAGATGGAAGATATCATTCGCGTCAAGGCGGGAATTTTTTACCAAGGGATATTGGGCGGCTGTAGTTGCGCGGATGATCCCACGCCGACCAGCCCTAGCAATGAGTATTGCGTGGTGCAGTTGGATATAAATAAAACGACTGCAGAAACTTCCGTGGCATTGTTGGATGAGTGATCTCGCCGGATAAATTTTCATAACAGGCAAATTACGGACAAACAAAAGGAGCTTGCGCCCCTTTTATGTTTTTGTTACCTTTGTCCGAATGCTTAGTTTTTTACAACAGCACCACTTTCGATTTTAACTTTTTGCCCGTTAACCAAAACAGGATCGGTTGCTTGGCTGATTGTCTGTGTGGTGCCATTATCCATCTGCACAACGATGTTGTAGCTGATGGTTTTTTTGGCGGACTTTTCTATCTGATGGCCGATCAGCGCGCCACCCACCACACCTACACCCGTTGCTACTTTTTGGTTGTTCGAGTTTTTGGCAATTTGGTTGCCGATCAAACCGCCGACCACGCCACCCGCTACTGCGCCTGCGCCTGTACCTTGACCTTTTGATTCAACCATATTGACAGCTAACACCACGCCACAGTTGGCACAAATCGCTGGGGCAGCCGGTTTGTTGGCCGCTTGGTTTTTTGCAGCGGCACGTTGCTGTGCCTGAACTTCTTTTTTGACTGCTGCGGCCATCGCTTCCTGCTTGGCTTTTTCTTCAGCCGCTGCGGCGATCACAGCTTCTTGCTTGGCTTTTTCTTCAGCTTGTGCAGCCAGTAATGCACTGGTTGCATCTGCAGCCGCTTTTTCGGCAATCGCTTTAGTTTGTGCGGCGGTTTCTTCGGCAGAAGGTTTAGGTGAGCAAGCAGTAACCATTAAGATTGCGGCCAATGCCATTAATTTTGCCATGCTGAGCGAGGGGGATTTATTTTGTGTTGTTAGATAATTCACTTGAGACTCCTTAAATTTTTTGGGGGCTGGGTAACCATGAGTATTAGGCTCACGCAAGCATTGTATCAAATGCGCTTGGCCAATACCGCCGCCATGCCGATATAGATGGCTGGGGTTAATTCGCACAGACGTTTTTTTTCTGCGGCGGGAATATCCAGCGTGTTGATAAAAGCACGCAGGCTGTCGCGGTTAATGCCGCTTTGTCCGCGTGTGAGCTCTTTCAGTTTGTCATAGGCGTTGGCGATGTTGTAGCGCCGCATCACCGTTTGAATCGGCTCGGCCAGCACTTCCCAGGCGTTGTCTAAATCTTCTGCTAGGCGCCGCGGATTGGCTTCCAACTTGTTTAATCCCTTCACGCACGATTCGTAGGCCAGCAAGGTGTAACCTAAAGCCACGCCCATATTGCGGAGTACGGTGGAGTCCGTCAGATCTCTTTGCCAGCGCGAGATCGGCAATTTTTCCGAAAGATGGCGCAACAGCGCGTTGGCTAAACCGAGATTGCCTTCGGAGTTTTCAAAATCAATCGGGTTCACTTTGTGCGGCATAGTGGACGAACCCACTTCCCCTGCCACCACTTTTTGCTTGAAATAGCCCAGAGAAATATAACCCCAAATGTCGCGATTTAAGTCGACCAATATAGTGTTAATGCGCGCATACGCATCAAACATTTCCGCCATGTAATCGTGCGGCTCAATCTGAATAGTGTAGGGGTTAAAAGTAACGCCACGCGCGCTGACAAAACGCTCGGCCAGCGTCTCCCAATCTACGTCAGGATAGGCCGCCAAGTGCGCGTTGTAGTTGCCCACAGCACCATTTATTTTGCCGAGAATTTCCACCGCAGCCAATTGTTTGCGCGCGCGCCGCAAGCGATGTACCACGTTTGCCATTTCCTTGCCTAGCGTGCTGGGCGTGGCGGTTTGCCCATGTGTGCGACATAGCATCGGCATATCAGCCAAGTTATGCGCCAGCTCGCGCAGGCGATTTATTACCGCGTCTAAGGCGGGCAACATCACCTCATCGCGTCCAGCTTTTAACATCAGTGCGTGGCTGAGATTGTTGATATCTTCCGAGGTGCAGGCAAAGTGGATAAATTCCAACGTGGCTGCTGTTTCAGAGTCAGGCGATAATTTCTCGCGCAGCCAATATTCCATCGCTTTCACATCATGGTTGGTGCGTTTTTCAATGTCTTTAATTTGCGTGGCATCGGCTTCGTTAAATTGCGCGCATAGCGTATCCAAGCGGGCAATCGTCGCACGCGAAAAGGGCTTAATTTCAGTAATAGCGGGCTCTGCACTGAGTGCCTTCAGCCATTCGATTTCGATTAGTACGCGATAGCGGATTAATCCAAATTCGCTGAAGTGCTGACGTAAGGCATCTACCTTGCCGTGATAGCGGCCATCGAGCGGTGAAAGTGCGGTGAGTGTGTTCATAGAATTTACAAGCAAATGAGGGAAGATTTTGAGAAAGAGAATTTTACTCCAGTATGTTATCCGGCAAGCACTCCTCCGCTTTGAATAATCTCACCACCCTGAATAATTCCACCGCCCTGAATAATCCCGCCACCTAAACAAACTTCCCCATCATAAATTACCACCGATTGCCCCGGTGTGACTGCCCATTGCGGCTCGGCAAAATCGACTGCGGCACTATCCCCGGATAAATTTGTGATACGGCAAGCTGCATCCGCCTGCCGATAGCGCGTTTTAGCTGCGTAGTCGCGAGAGAGGTCGGGTGTGTGTGCGCTAATCCAATGCATTTCCAGCGCGTTGAGATGTTGCGATAACAGCGCGGGGTGGTCGTGTCCTTGTACCACGATGAGCTGATTGTCGCGCATGTTTTTGCCCGCCACAAACCACGGAAAACCTCCGCCTTCTTTCGTTCCGCCTATGCCCAAGCCCTGACGCTGCCCCAGCGTATAAAAAGATAGCCCGTGATGGGAGCCGACTTTTTTGCCTTCTGGCGTGAGCATATCGCCAGGCTTGGTCGGTAAATAGCGATTCAAAAATTCACGGAAAGGACGCTCGCCAATAAAGCAAATGCCGGTGCTGTCTTTTTTGGCATAGTTCGGCAAGCCATGCTGCTCGGCAATCTCGCGCACTTGCGATTTTAATAACTCGCCCAGCGGGAATATCGCTTTGGATAATTGCGCTTGATTTAATCTATGTAAAAAATAACTTTGATCTTTGTTGCCATCCGCCGCTTTTAATAACTGAAAGCCATCATCGGATTCCCGCACTTTCGCATAATGCCCGGTGGCCATCGCGTCCGCGCCCAAGTGGATAGCGTGTTCTAAAAACGCTTTGAATTTTATTTCTGAGTTGCACAATATATCGGGGTTGGGCGTGCGTCCCGCTGCGTATTCGCGTAAAAAATAACTGAACACGCGCTCTTTATATTCCGCAGAAAAATTCACCGCCTCGATGGGGATGCCGATCACATCGGCCACGGAAACCGCGTCGATTAAATCTTGGCGGGTCGAGCAATATTCATCATTGTCGTCCTCTTCCCAGTTTTTCATAAACAGGCCGATGACTTCAAAGCCTTGCTGCTTCAGCAATAGCGCGGTCACGGCAGAATCCACTCCACCTGATAAGCCCACCACAATGCACCCCTTACTCATAATGCGTGAGCAATTCAAGCGGGTAACGCTTGCCCGCCAGATAATCTTCCACGCAACGCAACACCAACGGGCTGCGATGGCGCGCTTGGCTTGCGCGAATTTCGTCCAGCGTCAGCCATACCGCACGGGCTATGCCTTCGTCCAAGGGTTGTGCGGGGTAATGGGTAAGAATATTTCCGGTAAACGCAAAGCGCAAATAGGTTGTATCTGAGCTGGGCGAATGCCAGCGATAAATGCCGACAACATGTTCGGGTTGAAAGCGGTAAGCGGACTCTTCCAGCGTCTCGCGTACGGCGGCATCGGGCAGCGATTCGCTCGGCTCTAAATGGCCAGCAGGTTGGTTTAGTACCAAGCCGGAGGGGCTTTCTTCTTCTACCAATAAAAATTTCCCATCTCGTTCAAGAATGGTTGCGACCGTTACGTTGGGTTTCCAGATCATGGTTGATAGCTCGGAATTTTTGGTTAAACTGAAATTATTCAGCAGCCCCGTCACGCCCACTTGAGCGGGAATATCGGCTTCTTAACTATTTTCTCTTTCTAGGGAGATAAAGATCCGTAATGCTCCCCTCGGCAATCTCTGCCGCGAAACCAATTGTTTCAGACAATGTAGGATGTGGATGAATCGCCAGTGCGAGGTCTTCCATATCCGCGCCCATTTCCAGTGCCAGCACTGTTTCTGCGATTAATTCACCCGCATTACTGCCGACAATTCCGCTGCCTAAAATGCGCCGCGTTTGTGGGTCGTACAAAACTTTAGTCAAACCTTCATCACGCCCCATAGAGAGTGCGCGCCCACTGGCTGCCCAAGGGAAGCTGGCTTTTTCATACGCGATGCCCTGCGCTTTGGCTTGTGTTTCGGTCAAGCCCATCCATGAAATTTCCGGGTCGGTATAGGCCACTGATGGAATGGTCAGCGCGTCGAAACTGGCCTTGTGACCCGCGATCACTTCCGCAGCGACTTTAGCTTCGTGCACCGCTTTGTGCGCTAGCATGGGGTCGCCGACAATATCGCCGATTGCATAAATATGCGGCACGTTAGTGCGCTGCTGTTTGTTGACGGGAATAAATCCGCGCTCATCTACCTGCACGCCAGCTTGTTCGGCAGCGATAGTGCGGCCATTAGGACGACGACCAACGGCCATGAGCACGCGGTCATATAGTTGGGCTTCGGGCGCATTGTCGCCTGCAAATGTCACGCGCAATCCTTCTGGCAACACCTCAATCTGCGTCACTTTTGTTTTGAGATAAATTGCCTCATAGCGTTTTTCAATGCGCTTGTGCAAGGCGCGCACGAGGTCGCGATCTGCACCTGGCATCAGGCCATCGGCTAATTCCACCACGGTAATTTTGCTGCCCAGCGCATCATAAACCGTCGCCATTTCTAGGCCAATAATGCCGCCGCCGATAATCAACATGCGCGCAGGTATATCTTGCAACAGCAGCGCGCCGGTAGAATCAATCAACCGTGGGTCATCGTATGGAAAACCGGGAATACGCGCCACGCTTGAACCTGCGGCGATGATGGCATGATCAAAGGTGATAGTTTTGCCACCCTCAGCAGTAGCCACGACCAGACTATTAGCCGAAGAAAATTGCGCCGTACCCGTCACCACTTGCACTTTACGTTGCTTGGCCAACACACCCAGCCCACCCGTGAGTTTGCCGATAACGCTGTCTTTCCAGCTACGTACTTTATCAATATCAATCGCGGGCTTGTTGAAAGTCACGCCGTGATGCGCCACATCGTCTGCCTCAGCAATCACTTTGGCGACATGCAACAACGCCTTAGATGGAATACAGCCCACGTTCAAACACACGCCACCGAGCTTGCTGTAACGCTCGATTAAAATAACTTGCTTACCTAAATCTGCGGCGCGAAAAGCAGCGGTGTAGCCACCCGGTCCCGCACCGATCACTACCACCTCGGCGTGCCAATCTTCCTTCGGCAAAGAGTCGCCTTTAACAAAAGATTGCGGCGCAGCAGTTTCGGCTGGTGCGGGTTCAGTGGCTGGTTGTGACTTTGCCGCTGCAGGTGCGGCCACTGCTGTGACAGGTGCCGTTTCAGGTGTCGCCGCAGCAACGGCATCGGCCACTTCCAACATCAAAATCGCGCTACCGGTATTCACTTTATCCCACAGTTTGAGTTTCAATTCTTTGACCACACCCGCGCTGGGGGAAGGCACATCAACCGTAGCTTTGTCGGTTTCCAAGGTCAGCAGCGTCTGCTCGACTTTAATTTTTTCGCCTGCTTTTACCAGCAAAGCAATCACGGGCACATCTTTGAATTCGCCGATGTCCGGTATTTTTATTTCGATAATTTGCGTCATTTAGATTTTTCCTGATGGATTCTTTTTGATTTATATTTCAATGAAAGTTAATACGTAATTTATTTAGGATCGAATTTGCCCACTGCCCAGCACAATAAATTTCTGCGAGGTCAGCCCCTCTAATCCGACCGGGCCACGCGCATGAATTTTATCGGTGGAGATGCCAATCTCGGCACCCAAGCCATATTCAAAGCCATCGGCAAATCGAGTAGAGGCATTCACCATTACCGAACTGGAATCCACCTCGCGCAAAAATCGCATTGCCTTACTATAATTTTCCGTAACGATGCTATCGGTATGTTGCGAGCTATATTTGTTGATGTGATCTATCGCCTCATCTAAATTCGCCACCACGCGCACACTCAAAATCGGCGCGAGATATTCGGTGTGCCAATCTTCTTCGGTAGCAACTTTCATCTGTGCAACCAGCGCGCGCGCTGCATCATCGCCACGCAATTCTACTTTTTTATCTAAATATATTTTGCACAGATCAGGCAGTATTTTTGCCGCTATTTTTTGCGCGACGAGCAACGTTTCCATCGCATTACACACGCCATAACGCTGCGTTTTTGCGTTGTCGGCAATGCGTATCGCCTTAATTAAATCGGCCTCATCATCAATGTAAACATGGCAAATGCCGTCCAGATGTTTAATCACCGGCACGTTCGCCTCTGCCGAGATGCGCGCAATTAGGCTCTTGCCGCCGCGTGGCACAATCACATCGACATAGTCGCGCATGGTGATCAGCTCGCCCACTGCTGCGCGATCCGTGGTGTTAATCACCTGCACCACGGTGGCAGGCAAGCCCGCTTGCAGCAAACTTTTATGCACGCACGCGGCGATAGCTTGGTTGGAATAAAACGCTTCCGAGCCACCACGCAAAATCGCCGCATTGCCGGATTTCAAACACAGGCCAGCGGCATCGGCGGTCACATCGGGACGCGATTCGTAAATAATTCCGATCACACCCAGCGGCACGCGCATCTTGCCGACTTGAATACCGGAAGGCTGAAATTTCAGCTCGCTGATCTCGCCGATTAAATCAGGCAACGCGGCAATTTGCAGCAGACCTTCGGCCATGCCGCGTATATTTTTTTCGGTGAGTGTGAGGCGATCAATCTGCGCGTCGTCCAAGCCATTGCTGCGCGCCGCCGCTAGGTCTTTGGCATTTTCTGAAATTAAATGTGCGGTACTGTGTAAAATTTCGGCAGCCATATATTCCAGCGCGCGATTTTTTACCGCCGTGTCGGCCTGCGCCATCAAGCGCGAAGCTGCTCGCGCCTGCTTGCCCACTTGCTGCATGTAATTTTTAATTTCGTTCATCTTTATTTTTACCGCTTTTTAATGGCAGGATTCTACTGGATTCCCGCCTGATAGGACAACTAGCCATTCGACTAAGCTGGCAAACTACGCCAGCAAAGTCGCTGGTTATACGCGGGAATGACGGAATTAATATTGCATACCCATCAACATGAAAATAATGCGCTTACGCCTATAGGGAATAAACGGGAGTGGTAAAATGCCGAGGTTGATTATTGAGGTGCGTCATGTCTGACATTCTAAAAAAAATACTCGCAGTGAAAGCGCGAGAAGTCGCCGCCGCGCAAGCTACAAAGCCACTCGCTGCCATACGCGCCGAAGCCGAGCAATCTGTGCATGCTGACCCCACACGTGATTTCGTCGGCGCGATACGCGCAAAAATTGCATCCGGCCACGCTGCCGTCATCGCCGAAATAAAAAAAGCCAGCCCCAGCAAGGGCGTGTTGCGCGCCGACTTTAGTCCCGCAGAGATTGCCGCGAGTTACGCCCAGCACGGTGCGGCGTGCTTGTCAGTGTTAACCGATGAACAATTTTTTCAAGGCCATGCGGATTATTTGCGCCAAGCACGTGCTGCCTGCGCCCTCCCCGTGTTACGCAAAGATTTTCTGATTGATCCCTACCAAATTTATCAGTCGCGGGCGATGGGCGCGGATTGTATTTTGCTGATTGCGGCGGAATTAAGCCTGGCGCAAATGCGTGAATTTGAATCGCTGGCAAATAGTTTGGGAATGGCGGTGTTGGTAGAAGTACATGACCAAGCGGAGTTGGACATCGCATTGCAGTTGCACACGCCCTTGATCGGCATTAACAACCGCAATCTACGCACCTTTGCGGTGAGCCTGCAAACCACTCTGGATTTATTGCCGCACACTCCACCGCAACGCATCGTGGTAACAGAGAGTGGAATTTTACAGCCGCAAGATGTGCAACAAATGCGTCAACATGATGTGCATGCGTTTTTAGTGGGCGAAGCGTTCATGCGCGCACCGCAGCCGGGGGTGGAGCTGGCAAGGTTGTTTGCGGCATAGTTGTTCCTGCGTATTGTCATCTTCGCGCAAGGCTATCGTTATTCCCGAGCAGAGTTGCCGTCATTCCCGCCCCCTCCGTCATTACCGCGCAGGCGGGAATCCACTAAATTTTATAATCCCCCGCAACGCGGTCAAAAAAAAGGGGACTGCTACGCAGAATTATTTTACGACTGGATTCCCGCCTGCGCGGGAATGACGGTACGGCAGATACGACGCAGCCAATGAATTATCTGGAATAAAATGATGCTATGCAACCCGCCGTTTATATTCTAAGCAGTCAGCGCAATGGCACACTATATATCGGTGTAACCAGCGATCTGGTTAAACGCATCTGGGAACACAAAAATAATCTGGCTGAAGGTTTTACCAAAAGCTATGGCGTGCACTTGCTGGTGTACTACGAATTGCACACCGACATGCTAGGTGCGATTACCCGTGAAAAGCAAATAAAAAAGTGGAACCGGAATTGGAAAATACGGTTAATCGAATCTAATAATTCTGAGTGGAAAGATTTGTGGGCTGAAATAATTTAATCGTGCTTAACCGTCATTCCTGTGCCATTGTCATTCCCGCCTGATAGAACAACTAGCCATTCGACTAAGCTGGCAAAATACGCCAGCAAAGTCGCTGGTTATGCGCGGAAATGACAATGGCGCGTAAATAATGGGTCGATCAGATATTTACAGGCTATCGGTAAACTCCGTTGGCGATATTTCGGCCTGACGTAAAATGCCTGCAAGCGTTCCAACTTTGACTTCATTGTGCATCGGCACCACACATCCCTTGGAGCCGCTACGCATGATGACATGACTGCCAGATTGGCGAACCCTGACGAAACCCAGCCGCTCAAGTGTCTTAATGATCGCCGCCCCAGAAATGCGCGGCAGCTTAGGCATGTGCCGGGAGGCTGAACATGGTTACAACGGGATGGCCGGGGGCAGGCATTGGAAATTCTGAAAGATAGAGCGCGGTGGCCTCTTTCAGATTATCAACGGCTTCTTCAACTGATTCACCTTGTGTGGTGGTGCCCGTTTCTGGGTTCAGTGCGATGTACCCGCCTTCCTCTGCGGGAGTGAGTACGGCAGTCAGTTCCATGGCGATTCCTCCTGAAATGTGAAGCTTGATTATCGCACGGCCAGCGTGATGCTGCCCAACCAAGTGTTACAGAATGACCCAAAAAAAACGGACACCCGAAGGTGTCCGTTGTGTCGCGCAACTGTTTCAGCTTAGCCCCCTATTGCGGGCAAACCGAAATAGTTGGTTAAAACGAGTGTGTTACGCCGACTGACAATGCGGATGCTTTTTCAGCACCTGCTACGCCCATAGCAGTGCTCTTGTAGCCCAGTTGCGCATGGCCATGTGCATTTTTGCCATTAGTCAACGCGGTATACAGCGCGTACACAGTGGTGCGTGCGCTCAGGCCATGGTCATAGCCCAAGCTGATTTGAGTTGCGCCTGTGTCACTTTCAGTGTCAACAGCCGTCGTCTTTTTATCACCACGCATCGTGTAAGCAGCTTTCACTTTGCTCATGCTGCTGATGTTGTACGAGCCAGTAACGTAAAGATTCTTAACTTCATCCGTAGCATTTGCGCCGCTGACATTTTCATCCTTCAACATTTCGTACGCAGCGCCGACTTTGAATGCATCCATGCTGTAGCTACCACCAAATTTAATGCCTGTGGTTTTGGGTGCAGCGGCAGGAGCAGGATCTGCGCCAGTCAATGTACCTCCAGCCTGACCCAACTCAACGGATTGGTAAGCCACGGTGCCGTAGATACCGCCCATGCTGTACATCACCGCCAAGGAGATAGCGGTCGCAGTGTCATCCTTTGGGGTAGCAGGCATGTTACCTTCAGAGCCGAAAATAGTGGCAACCGCACCGCTTAAGCCGCCCATGCTTGGGCTGATGTAAGCTAAAACATCGCCTGAGCGCGTATCATGGCCAATACCGTTTACTGTGTGACCCATGATGTTGCGGTTGTCAGCAATGTTGTAAGCAAACGCATCCAGCTTGCGGGTGGAGATTTTGTAAGGGGTGTCATGCTTTCCTA
>JANONT010000348.1:0-13851 GCA_031420955.1 Candidatus Nitrotoga sp.
CCTGGTTTGGTTCGGAAGCGGTGCTGGGCATTTCGGCTAAATTTGTGCAAGATGGCCTCGGCGGAATCATCGAAGACCCTTTTGGCGCAAGCATGTGTTTAATTTTAGTCGGCGCGTTTTTTGCCGCCAAACTCTATCGCATGAATCTGCTCACCATCGGCGATTACTATCGCCAGCGTTATGGTCGCACAGTTGAAATACTCACCAGCCTCGCCATCATCGGCTCGTACTTAGGCTGGGTGGCGGCGCAAATTGTCGCGCTCGGTTTGGTTTTTTCTTTCGTCTCGCAAGGCGCGGTATCTACCGAACAAGGCATGGTCATCGGCGCGGCCATCGTGTTGGTTTACACGCTGTTTGGCGGCATGTGGTCGGTGGCTTTAACCGATGCGTTTCAAATGACCATCATCGTTATCGGCATGCTGTATTTGGCCTGGCTGCTGTCCGGCATGGCGGGTGGGGCAGACGCGGTCATTCAACACGCCGCCCGCGCCGATAAATTTAATTTCTGGCCGAAGCTCGAGACGCGCGACGTGCTGGCATTCATCGGCGCGGCGGTGACCATGATGTTGGGCTCGATTCCACAGCAAGATGTGTTTCAGCGCGTGATGTCCGCCAAGAGCGAAAAGGTCGCGGTCACGGGCGCAATTTTGGGGGGCAGCCTGTATTTTATATTTGCCTTTATCCCAATATTTTTAGCTTATGCAGCCACCTTGATCGACCCAAAAATGGTCGCCGAATTGTTAGCGCAAGATGCGCAACTTATCCTGCCCACCATCATCACCACGCACACCCCGATATTTGCCCAAGTGATGTTTTTTGGCGCGCTGCTGTCCGCCATTATGAGCACCGCCAGTGGCACGCTGCTCGCGCCTTCGGTGACGTTCACGGAAAATATTTTGAAAGGATTTATCGCGCCGCAAAATGATCGCCAATTTTTATTCACCATGCGTACCGTGGTGGTGTGTTTTACCTTTATAGTTACCGTGTTCGCACTGCAATCCGATTCCAGCATTTATGAAATGGTCGGCAATGCGTATAAGGTCACGCTGGTAACGGCGTTTGTGCCGCTGGTATTTGGGCTATATTGGCAACGTGCGAATACGCAAGGCGCGCTGTGTTCGATTATCGCCGGATTTTTTTCTTGGATATTGCTGGAAATTTTTTACCCCGAAGGCTTGTGGCCGCCGCAATTAGTCGGCTTGCTGATGAGCATGTTGGGCATGGTGATCGGCTCTTTGCTGCCCTCGTTTGGAAAAACCCGGGATTAAACGATTGTCGGGCATCTCTAAAGATTCAAATTACTAAGCCAGACAAGGCGCGAAGTGGGGTAAGCGGGCAAGCCGCAGAGCGGCGGCTCGCAATAAAAAATTGCGACGACGCATATGTTTGATATGTTAGAAGTAATTTTTTATGGACAACACAGTATGGCGACGGTGCGTGGTTGTTGCCGGTTCATCGGCTTTACAACCACGGTCTACCCCTTGCGGGTGTAAGTTGGATTTTTAGAGATGCCCTGTCATCAAACTGTCATAATTCAGCACTACTATTGCGTCCATGAATAGCCATTTAAAAAACGGAAAATCTGTGCCCGCAAGCATTCTTTTGGTGGAAGACGAGCCCGCCATTCAGGAGTTGCTTGCCTTCAACATCACTCAGTGCGGTTTCCGTCCCATTCAAGCGTTGAACGCCACCAGCGCGCTAGAACATATCAAAAAAGAATTGCCAGATTTAATTTTGTTGGACTGGATGCTGCCTGAAACCAGCGGCGTGGAGTTGGCAAAACGCTTACGTGCCGACCCGCGCACACGCGATGTTCCTATCATCATGCTCACCGCACGCACCGATGAACGCGACAAAATTGCTGGCCTAGAAGCGGGTGCCGACGACTACATCACCAAACCTTTTTCGCCGCGTGAGTTGATGGCGCGCATTCGCGCGGTGCTACGCCGCCGCTCACCGCAAATGAGCGACGAGGTCACCACCATCGGCGGCTTAGAAATATCGCCCGCCACGCACCGCATCAACACCGTAAAGGGTGGCAAAGTGATTAACTTAGGGCCAACCGAATTTCGCTTGCTGCATTTTTTTATGGCCCATCCAGAGCGCGTCTATAGCCGCTCACAGCTACTCGACCGGGTATGGGGCGACCACGTGTTTGTCGAAGAGCGCACGGTCGATGTGCACATCCGCCGCCTGCGCCAAGCACTTGAACCGTTTGCAATGGATCATCTGATACAAACTGTACGCGGTAACGGTTATCGCTTTTCTAATACGCAAACGCCCGATTAAATTCCCCTGCCTTCTCGCCACATTCCACGCTGTATAATAAGCAACCATTCGCGCACTTACCGCGAGCTTTACAGAGAGGCCTCCCCATGTTTTATTTTTGGCAGCGCGTCCTTTTTCCGCTATCCATACTCGTCATTATTTCCTTAATGCTATGGCTCATCTTCGGCGCATTGCCCGCTGCACTATTTTTTGCCGCTGTAATATTGCTCTACCATATTTTTCATCTGCACCAACTACTCGCCCTAGAGCATTGGTTGACCGACCCAGAACATCGCACTATTCCTGATGGCAGAGGGTTATGGGAAGAAATATTTGCGAAAATAAATAAAGTGGTGCGCGGCCATCAAAAAGAGCGCGCGCAGCGCATGGCGGCCTTGCAACATCTTGAACAAGCCACCTCGGCGTTGCCAGAAGGCGTGGTCATACTGGGTGAAGGGGATCGTATCGAGTGGTGTAACCCGCTGGCCGAACAATACTTTGGCCTAGATAGCGCGCATGATATTGGTCAGCAAATTACCTATCTGGCGCGCCAGCCACAGTTCGTCGAATACCTCGCCCAACAAGATTTTGCCGAGCCGCTGGTGTTGCGCGGGATGACTCCTGATGGGCTCATACTCTCTATCAAACTGATCCTATATGGCGAGGCGCAAAAATTATTAATCTGTCGCGACATCACCCGCTTTGAGCACATCGAAACCATGCGTAGCGATTTTGTCGCCAACGTCTCGCACGAGCTACGCACCCCACTAACCGTGGTCAATGGCTTTGTCGAAACGCTGCACGACATGCCCAGTTTAGAAAACGATATGGCGCGCCGCGCCATACATTTAATGGGTGAACAAACGCAGCGCATGGAACGCTTGGTCGATGATTTGCTCACGCTGTCTAGATTGGAAGACAAGCAAAATCCCCTGCACAAAGAGCCCATAGACGCGCCCGCCCTGCTTCGCACCTTGCACCAAGAAGGGCTATCGCTCAGCGCGCAGCAACACAATATTATCTTGAAAGTTGAAACCGACTTGCCCGTATCCGGCAACTACGACGAGCTGCACAGCGCGTTTGGCAACCTGCTCAGCAACGCCATCCGTTACACCCCTAAGGGCGGCGATGTGGTGCTGAGTTGGCAAGAGCAAAATGGTCAGCCTGTGTTCAGCGTGCGCGACAGCGGCATCGGCATCGACCCCAAACACATCCCACGCTTAACCGAACGCTTTTATCGCGTAGACAAAAGCCGCTCGCGCGAAACGGGTGGTACGGGCTTAGGGTTGGCCATCGTCAAACACATCGCCAACCGACACCACGCGCAACTGCTGATTACCAGCGCAGAAGGTCGGGGCAGCACGTTCAGCATTATTTTTCCGGCGGGGTGAGTGGGGGCGGTGGGTACAAAATTTAAATTAGCCGACGCAAAATAATCTGCTTCTTATATTTCATGGACAACCAAATGGCTGTGTCAAAAGCCGCTTAAGGGATGTAGCGCAAGGCAAATCTTGGCGAGGAAGCCGAGTTAACTCAGGTGTCTGCCGCTTCGCGCCCCCGCATTCCGCAATCGAGATGAACACCTCCAAAATTAAACGCGTGGCTCGCCCTTCAACGGTTTGGTGACATAGTAAAACTCACCCGCTCGAAATCCGCGCCCTTCTCCACACTAAATCCTAACTTCACCGATATTTTTTGATTGTCCTGCTGGGTAATTTCTTGTTGGCCAGTTTCCTGCGTTACTCCCAGCAGCAACCACTCACGCGGAATAAGTAAGCTGGCCGGAATGCCCACCTCGGCCAAGGCCGATAATAATATTGCAGCAGCCGGTTTTTTCGCGCCCACCGCGCGCGCGCCTTTGCTGTCTAGGGTGACGGCTTGCGCTACACCCGGCAAATAACGCACGCGCAGGGAAAGTTGCCCGGTGTTCAGCACCATCACGCCACTGATGACCCCAACTTTGAAATTGCCGCTCGTGCCCGTGCGTGTCGCAACAATTTGGTTGCGTGATAAACGCACGCCGTCCGCAGATTTACGCAGCAGATACGCGCCCAACACGCTCGTTTCTATAATTTCGTACGCCTCTAACGGCTGCCCAAAATTAGCCGCGCCACCATAGCCAGCCTCTGTCCCCGCATGACCCAAAGTGGCGATGCGTTTGCGCGTGATCGTATCCATCGTGTTGACGCTGCGCGTCGAAACTTTAAATGGCTTGTTGGCGATGTGGGCATAGATGTCTTCCAATCCGTAGCAAACATGCGCTTGGTGGGCGATGCCAGAATGGGTGGGCGAATCTTCGCCGCTTCTTTCGCACCAGCATTGGTGTAGAAAATTCAACAATTCAACACAATCAATATCGCTGCCCACGTCACTCAACTCGACTTGTTTGGGCGACTGACCTTGCTGCAATAAAATGGTTTTAACGCGCAGCAATTTACTCATCGGCATCATCGCCAAGTAGCGCAGGTGCGTGCTTTGCTCGGCTTGGTTGATGGCTTGCAAACCTTTCGCGCCAGACAAATCCACCACCAGCGGCAGCGCGTCGCCCCGGCTCACCGTAGCAGTATGCGCGACGGTAATGCTAGTACTCCATTGCGCCAGCCACCGCTCTAAAAGATAACTTTGTTTACGCGTTAATTCTTGTGGGCGAGCATAGGCTATAAGCAGCGTCTGGACATAAATCGCATGGCAGGATGTCTGGTATTTAGCACTTTGGTGTTTAGCATTATGGTTCTTATTTTTTTCATCATAATCTTGCACGGCTTGCGTCTGAAATTCTTGCTCTTCGCTAAACGCATACAAGGTGTGCAATTGCTGCCACAACTTCCCACTCACTTCATAGCCCGTGTGCAAATAGGTGAAAATTTGCCGGTGTGTGTAATGCATACACCGCTGGCATAACGCCACGACATCCAACCGCGAGTCCCCCGCGAATAATGCTTGTAAGCAGCGTTGGTAGCCAATCACCATTTGTTGCTCTAGCGTATTTAGCGCGACAAAAATCATGAACTCTTTATCGTTCAGCGGTAATTTCTTGCCTAATAATTTCTTGGCATATTCCGCCTGCACCGCATACACCGTCTCACGTAGTTGCTCCAAAATATGCCAGCGGTCCAAGCCGCGCATGGGAAAACGATTCATCTCATTAAGCTGAGTTAAGAGCGTGGCGTGCGCGCCCGACACATCCGTCAGCTGAAATTGGCCGAGCCAGCGCGTGCAACTTTTTACATCCTTAAATAGAGGATTAGCGCGGTCATCGGTCGGTTCGAGCGGTAACGTCAACATGCGGATATTTCTTTCTGAATGACATTATTCAAGCGTATTTTCCAGTCGGGTGGCGGAGAGAGCGTCGCTGCGCGTTGCGATTTTCCCCAAACAGGATTGGGGTAGTTTTTGTCCGCAACAAAGCGTGGAATAACATGCCAATGCAAATGCGGGGTGACGTTGCCCAAGCTGGCCAGATTAATTTTATCGGGCTGCATTACCTCGCGCAGGGCGCGCTCGACCGCAAAAACCACACGCATCAGGTATTGCTGCTCGGCTGCTTTTAGGTCGGTCATTTCTTTAATATGCTGCTGCCAAATCACCCGACAAAATCCCGGATAATCATCATCGGCCACCAGTACCACGCGGCAATTTTCATTTTGCCAAAGTACGGTTTCGTTTTCTGCCGCACATAATTCACAAGGCATATCAGTCCCTCTAATGGTTGCCACACAATATTCATACGGGTATTTTACAACACGCCCCGCCCACCATTGAACCTTATCCGGCACGCTCCCTCATACTCGCATGAGGGAGGTTATTTAAATTAACCGCCCTCAATTATTAACGCACTTTAAGTTTGCTTTACTTATTTTTCGCTTGTGCGCGAAAATGCACATCACCACTTAACAGGCATTCATTTTATGCAACGTTTTTTAATTATTCTATTCAGCTTCATTTTCGCGCTGGCTTCATTTAGCGCACGCGCTGAGCCCTCGCAACTTGATCTTGCGCCGTACAAAGGCAAGGTGGTCTATGTCGATTTTTGGGCATCTTGGTGCGGGCCTTGTCGCGAATCCTTTCCGTGGATGCAAGCCATGCATGAAAAATATAAAGATAAAGGCTTGGTCATTATCACCATTAACCTAGATCACGAACGCGCTAAAGCCGATGCATTTTTGAAGAAATTCAAGCCGACTTTTACGCAAATGTACGACCCAGAAGGCAAGTTGGCCGAAGAATTTAAAGTGCAAACCATGCCCTATAGCTTTGTGGTAGACCGCACAGGCGCGCCGCGCGCACAGCATTTTGGTTTTTTTAAAGCCAAAGTTCGCGACTACGAAAAAGAGCTACAAGACCTGCTCAACGAGCCTGCGCCCACGGTCACGCTGAGCCCTGCCCCCATTTCTATCGAGGCAAAATAACATGTCAAAAATTTTAATTTTATTTGTTTTAATTGGTGTACTAAGCGGATGCAGTTCGCTAGGTATGAAACCCCTAGGAGTAAAGCCTTGGGAGCGCGATTTGCTGGCGAAAAAATCCATGCAACTGGATGCTTATCCGGTTGATAGCGCGTTAGACGATCACATTTATTTCAGCAAAGAAGCCGCCAGCGGCGGGCGTAGTTTTGGTGGTGGGGGTTGCGGATGCAATTAAAAAAATTAAGTAAGTTGAGCCTTGCGTTGGCGCAAGCCAGTGGCGCATTGCTTAGTGCAACCAGTGGCGCAGCACACGCGCAGACAGAAAATTTTGGCTGGCAAATTGATAGCGCAGTTTTGTATTATCAAGAAGCCGATGGTCGCGTGCGTGCCATTGAGCCTGTGGTCAGCATGAAAAAAGATTTCGGCGATGAAAAAATATTCAACATGAAGCTGGTGTTGGATTCACTCACCGGTGCTTCGCCAAACGGCGCGCCACCCGCCAATGTGGCGCAAACTTTTACCAGCCCTTCCGGCGGGGCTTCGTACACTACCGCACCGGGCGAGTTGCCTTTAGATGAAACTTTCAAAGATACACGCGGCGCGATTTCGAGTAGCTGGCAGCAGCCTATCGCGCCCGACCTGCGGCTGAATGTGGGCGGCAATATTTCAGCTGAATATGATTTTCAATCTATCGCTGCCAATGCTGCGCTGGCGAAGGACACCAACAACAAAAATACCACCTTGTCGGCGGGTATCAATTTAGAGTTTGACAACATCATGCCGGTCGGTGGCGCGCCTGTCGGGCTTACGCGCACCAGCCTCAAATTGCCCACGGGGGACGAAGGCGAAGGCGGGCCGAGCAAGTCTAAATTTATTACCGATATGTTGTTTGGCGTGACGCAGGTGCTCAGCCGCCAAGCATTGATGCAGGTGAATTACGGCATCTCTTTGGCCAATGGTTACCAAACGGATCCGTACAAAATGTTGGCCGTACTCAATGGTGATACCCTCGTTCCTACCGCCAATTATCTGTATGAGAAGCGTCCCGAAACGCGCACCAAGCACAGCCTATACAGCCAATTCAAATATCATTTTACGGAAGATGTGGTCGATTTATCTTATCGCTATACCACCGATGATTGGGGCATTTCCTCGCATACTTGGGACACGCGCTACCGCTTTGAAATCAGCAACGGGCTGTACCTAGAGCCGCATGCACGCTGGTATACACAGTCGGAGGCAGATTTTTACAAACCGTATTTGGTGCAAGGTACAGATGTCACTGCAGGCGGCGTGGCCTTGGTGGGTTTTGCGACGGCGGATTCGCGCATGTCGGCTTTTGATGCCACCACTTTCGGCGCGAAAATAGGTAAGGCATTCGAGGACGAAAGCGAAATCAGCCTGCGCGTGGAGCAATATAAACAGGTCAGCCAGACCAAAAATAATTTACCCACCGGTGATTTAGCTGGACAAAAATTAGTGCCCGATCTTTCTGCTTTGCTGATTCAATTTGGGTATTCGTTCCGCTGGTAAGCGCGCTATATAATTGCCCACATCTGCTTTTCGTAAATAAATGATGGGCAATCATTCTCCACTCAACCATTCGTTAACCCTGCTTGATGGTCGCTATGTGGGTAAATTTTCGGCTATGGCTAGTCCATGCGAGATTTTATTGGATCACAGCAACCTCGCTCTGGCTCATGCCCAAGTTCAAGCAGCCGCACAAGAAGCGGCACGCATCGAACAAAAATTCAGCCGCTACCGCACCGATAATATTGTGCACGCGCTCAACAATGCCCATGGCCACGCCGTACGCGTAGATGAAGAAACCGCGCATCTGCTGAACTTCGCCGCAACCCTGCACGCATTATCCGATGGCTTGTTTGACATCACCTCAGGCGTGTTACGCCGTGCGTGGAAATTTGATGGCTCGGATAAAATCCCTCATCCCGCTGACATAGCCAAGCTGTTACCCCTCATCGGCTGGCAACACGCGCGCTGGGAAAACCCATTTTTAACGTTGTTGCCGGGGATGGAAATTGACTTCGGCGGCATCGGCAAAGAGTACGCGGTTGATCGCGTATTTTTGCACCTAGCAGGCATGGATGACAGCGCGTTGCTGGTCAACTTCGGCGGTGATTTGCGCGCTCGCGGCCCATGTCGCAACGGTACAGCTTGGCAAGTGGGCGTTGAAAAACCACACGCTGCAGGGCAGGCTATTGAAATAATTTCGTTGCTCACAGGCGCGCTTGCCACCAGCGGCGATGCTCGTCGATTTTTACTAAAAGAAGGCGTGCGCTACAGCCATATTCTGAACCCTAAAACAGGCTGGCCGATTCAAGATGGCCCGCGTTCGGCTACGATTTTAGCGAGTGATTGTGTGTTGGCTGGGATGCTCGCCACGCTGACTTTGTTAGCTGGGAAAGATGCCGAAAAAATTTTGAACGAACAGGAAGATATAAAAGCGTGGTTAGTTTGGTGAAGGGCTGGAGTATGCAAAACATAGCTGCCAACCCCACCCAATTATTTGCTCGGCTGTGTTTGTTTTTCTAGATCAATAATAAATTTTACCAGCTCTTTAATGTCCGCTTCTTTTATAGTAGGGGAATTAGCGGGCATGGGCATGGTTCCCCAATTACCCGAGCCGCCCTTGGCTACTTTCATTGCCAAGCCTTCATCAAGCGAATATACCTCGCCCTTGTAGGTGTACTTGTCCACGCCCTTGTACCTTTTTGAGATCTCCATCCAAGAAGGTCCGAGCAATTTTTTATCCATCGCATGACAAGCAGTGCAGTTACTTTTTTTAGCCAGAGGCGGCATGTCAACTGACCATACGGTGCTAGAGAATATTAAATTACTTACAGCAAACACAGTTGCGGAAATTAATTTCACAGCATTACCTCCTTAAAAAATAAGTCATCAAGTAGCGAAGATTTACAGCTACAGTTCACGCAGACACGGACAAATGAATATCGTTCAATGCTTTATTATTTCATTTTATGGAAACAGATTTTCAACATCGGTATTCGGCCAAATTTCTTGAATTTCTTGCGCTTGCTGGGAAGCTGAAAATCTTTCCCAGGTAATGCCATTACAGTCCGCATCAATTGAAAATCCTTCTGCCTCAGTATCTTCCCAGCCAAGGTGGCGCATTGTTCCAGCAGGTTCGTTAGTTTTTCTAATGGATAAATTGAGTGCTGCGGTGCGCCACAACGCGTACTCTCCTGGCACAATCAAAACCGGTGGTTCCCTTAAGCGAGCAGAGTAATCTGCAACAGATTGTTCAATGCTAGATACTGCAAGTGCTAGATGCAATGTTCGCATAATAAAGCTTGCCTCGTGTGAATTTAATATTTAGCAATAATAATTTTGGAGCGGGTGAAGGGAATCGAACCCTCATCGTATGCTTGGGAAGCTTCTGCTCTACCATTGTGCTACACCAGCATGTAGAATGCGAATCTTACCGCAACCCGACAATGAGTTGATAGTGATTTCAGTTTCTATAAATGGCAGCACGCAGCATTTTGAGCACCCGCTCAGCATTGCAGATTTAATTCAAAAAATGGCGTTGGGCGACAAGCGTATTGCATTAGAACGCAATGGCGAAATCGTGCCGCGCAGCCAATTTACTCAGCAACACCTAGTGCACGGCGACAAGTTAGAAATCGTAGTCGCAGTGGGTGGCGGTTAATCTCAAAGGAACAATATGACTAACGATCCTCTCATTATTGCGGGGAAAACTTACTGCTCACGCTTGCTGGTAGGCACGGGCAAATATAAAGATTTTGCTGAGACAAAAGCGGCGGTCGAGGCCAGTGGTGCGGAGATTATTACCATCGCTATCCGTCGCAGCAACATCGGTCAAAATCCTAACGAGCCGAGCCTGCTAGACGTTTTACCACCCGCAAAATATACGCTGCTGCCGAACACGGCGGGGTGTTACAGCGCGGATGATGCGGTGCGCACATTGCGCTTAGCGCGTGAATTATTGGATGGACACAGCCTGGTGAAACTGGAAGTGCTGGGTGATCCGCAATCGCTTTATCCAAATGTGGTGGAGACAATCAGTGCCGCCAAAACCTTGGTCAAAGAAGGTTTTCAGGTGATGGTGTACACCTCGGATGATCCAATTATCGCCAAACAATTAGAAGACATCGGCTGTGTTGCGATCATGCCGCTGGCCTCGCTCATTGGCTCCGGCATGGGTATTTTGAATCCGTGGAATTTGCAATTAATTATGGAACGCGTGCAAGTACCCGTGATTGTTGATGCGGGTGTGGGCACAGCTTCCGATGCGGCGATTGCGATGGAGCTAGGTTGCCATGGCGTGTTGATGAACACCGCGATTGCGGCGGCAAAAAATCCAGCCCTCATGGCATCGGCCATGAAACTGGCGGTGGAGGCCGGTCGCGCTGCATTCCTTGCAGGGCGCATGCCGAAAAAGCTGTACAGCGCAGCACCCAGTTCGCCCACCAGCGGCTTAATAAAATAATGGGGCAGCGTCCCAAAAATTTGCCGTCCGCCGATAAACAAATAACTCAAGCGCAGCCCATCCGCAGCTATGTTTTGCGTCAAGGCCGCATCTCCGAGGCGCAACAACGCTGTTACGACACGCTCATGCCCGTTTGTGGGATTCAATATGCCAAACAACTTTTAGAATTAGAAAAAAGTTTTAATCGCGCCGCGCCGAAAATTTTGGAAATCGGTTTTGGCATGGGCGAAACGACCGCCACCATCGCCGAAAATTACCTGCAAAATGATTATCTCGCGCTGGAAGTACACACACCCGGCGTGGGTAGTTTGCTCAAGCAAATTCAAGTAAAAAATTTAAGCAACATTCGCATTATTCAACACGATGCAGTGGAAGTGCTACGCGATATGTTGGCGGAAGAATCGTTGGATGGCGCGCACATTTATTTCCCCGACCCCTGGCACAAAGCGCGGCACAATAAGCGTCGCCTAGTGCAAGCACCGTTCATCGCGCTGCTGGCGAGCAAATTAAAAGTGGGCGCGTATCTGCATCTGGCGACCGACTGGGAAAACTACGCGCAGCAAATGCTGGCTGTGTTGAGTGCCGAACCCAGCTTACACAACACCGCCGCAAATTACGCGCCGCGCCCCGCACATCGTCCGCTCACCAAATTTGAAAATCGCGGATTGAAGTTGGGGCACGGCGTGTGGGATTTAATTTTTGAAAAACGCTAGCGCCGGATGTTTAAATAAAGAAATGCTGAGAGGAGCTTTCGGCTTGAGAAAACGTGGTCTGAAAATCATCTAGCCGACCTCCCACCGCCACCAGCGTGTGGGGGGTCGCTAATGGGCATCCCTGAGGTTTATGCTCTTGTCTGCTTATCTTGTTTTGAGAAAACATAGCCCCCCGTTTAAATAACATGGGGCTATTCATTAGCCCATTTAAATGTCTGTTTAAGGTCGTTGCATCGAAAGACTTGCAGGTGCTTCGAGTATTGCAACTGCCCAACTACGATACCTGGTGCAATGCCAATTTGTTTTGAAAAGACTTTGATCGATTCATTGTTGAATTGGAGTTGTTGGGTAAAGCGAGTAAATTCTGACCTTGGTATCAACTCTTCCTGAGCGAATTTGTTCGCCTCATCTTCTTTAGTTTGGTCTAGGCCGTTTGCACCTTCAAGAAAGAGTTCCTTTTTTCCGTGAAGCAAGATATGCCCGGCTTCATGGAAGAAGGTAAACCAAAGGTGATCATCAGTCTTGTAGCGCAAGCTTAGCTGTATAAGCGCCTTGTTTGAGTTCAGCCAGCGCGTGGCACCGCTCACACTCGTTTTGGGTAATGGGGGGACGAATACGACAGCAACGCCACCGCTGGCGCAAAGTTCTACCATTCGTGGGACAAATACTTCGGGTGGCTCCACGGTCAGCTTCCTGACTCGATCAAGCGCAGTTCTGAATGCTGCTTTATCGTAAGGTGCGCATGCGATTTGCGAGGCCTCAATTTCACCCTGGCGTAACCATGCAGAAACAGCCTCAGGGTAAACCTCGTTGTGATTATGTTGGCGGTAAGCTACGTTAAGGTTCGGCCACATATCATCCCACTGATCGACATTAGCAATTCCAAAGAAACGGAGCACTTCGACCAATTGTGCTTTGGTATCCGAGACCTTCTTGATCCAACCTAGCTTGGCCATTTGATTGACTGGGATACGGCTTAACCAATTGATGTCATGGTCAAGCTGAGACTCTTCTTGCAAGCGAGCTAGCACCTCTTGATAGTGGCTTTCCAAATTAAGCCAATAGTCAGCGGGCATACCTATGGCACGCTCAAGCTTGATAGCTGTTTCTGGTGTAATGGCTGATTTTGCCTTAACGATAGAAACGATGTGTTTAGGTGTTAGTCCAGTTCGTTTTGCGAGTTCTTGTTGAGTCATGCCTCGTAATTCGAGTTCGTCACTTAACACCTCACCAGGTGAAACGGCGTAGTCTGGCCGGTATTCGTTTGTGACTTGCTTATCCATGTGTGTCCTCTATTCCTTTAATTTCAATCGCTGTAACGAGCTTCCAATCTAAACCACCTTCGGCTCTCTGGGGCAGTGGGTTGTGGTTGGGTTCAAATATCAATCGGTAAGGGTGATCCAAATCTACTGTGAGCTGCCCTTTTCGATTTCCTGTCAGTTCGTGACATCGATGGGGAGGGCTCATTGGAGGTGCAAATATTCCCAGATTTGGGGCGGTGCGAAGTTGAGTGAGCACAATCTTGAGTTTTTTGGCTCTTAGTGCGCCGTGCTTCTTGACCATTTCCTTCTCCTCGTTGAGCTGCTTTTTGAGGCTCGTGGTGGCGAAAGTGATATCCATTGATTGATTTGTCTATTTCATTAACCATGTAGGTTAAACAAATTATTTAACGATGTCTAGTAAAATTTAATGGGGGGCTCGACATTTCCTGCGGGGAGCGAGTCTTTAAGCCGGTTGGAATGATATGAAATGGCTAGAGTTGTAACGCGGTAAATCGGGCTGTAGGTTGGTGCTGAGCCTGCGAAGCCCAACTTCTTTTTCGTTTTATACCAAACTAATTGGTCACGCTTATTAGTTGGTTGTTGGGCTTCATTGCATTCAGCACCAACCTACATTTCAGCTTGTCGCGTTATTCCCGTCTAGCCCCGCAAAAAAATCTGCACCAGATCATTCAAAAATTTTTGTCCCAATT
>JANONT010000349.1:0-1746 GCA_031420955.1 Candidatus Nitrotoga sp.
TACGCTCGCCACAATCAGCACATCACCACGCTGTAAATCAGAAGGTAATTCGCTGATGAAATACACCTCTTTAGAAAGAATATGCACACCTAAAAGTTTTTCGATAAACGGCACGACCACATCAATATTCAACGCCAGCAAGATGCCGCTGCCCACGCCCAGCAGCGAGCCACCCACGCCAATGAGCGCGCCCTGCACAATAAAAATTTTCATGATGCTGCCGGGCGACGCGCCCAGCGTGCGGAGAATAGCGATGTCGGCTTGTTTATCGGCCACCGCCATTGCCAGCGTGGAGACAATGTTGAACGCCGCCACCGCTACAATCAGCAGCAAAATAATAAACATCATTTTTTTCTCAATCTGCACAGCGCGGAAATAATTGGCATGTTGCCGCGTCCAATCGTTGGCGTATACATCTCGCGGCAGTTCGCGCTCCAAAGCTTTGGCAACTTGCGGAGCCAGGTCAAGATTACGCAAACGTGCGCTCACGCCAGTCACGGCATCGCCCATGCGATACAATTTTTGCGCGTCGCCCAGATGAATCAAAGCCAGCGAATTATCGTAAGGTGACATACCGATTTCAAAAATGCTAACCACGCGAAATTGCTTCAAGCGTGGCATCATGCCTGCTGGGGTGATTTGCCCTTGCGGGGTCATCAACAAAATTTTGTCGTCTAAATGCACTCCCAGCGCACGCGCCAAATCGGTGCCCAGCGCAATGCCAAATTCCCCGTCGCGCAAGGCTTCCAGCGAGCCCGCTTTAATCTTGTCAGACAAATCGATCACACGGCTTTCGGTTTTCGGATCAATGCCGCGCACCATTACCCCCTGTACGCTTTGCTCATACGACAACATGCCCTGTCCCGTGACATAAGGCGCAGCAGCCGCCACTTGGGGATGCGCGACCGTCATTTTCAGCGTCTCTTCCCAGCTTGATAAATGGCCGTTTTCAGAAGTCATTTGCACATGCGGGGCGATACCCAAAATACGCGTGCGGATTTCTTTTTGAAAACCGTTCATCACCGACAGCACCACAATCAGCGCGGCCACACCCAATGCCATACCCAGCACCGAGATCAGCGAAATAAAAGAAATGAAATGGTTGCGGCGTTTGGCGCGAGTGTAACGCAGGCCGATGAGGAGTTCGTAAGGTTGCAAAATTATTTTAGGGAAATAAAAACAGCCGCCAGTTTGCCATAAACACATCTGAATATGGTGTGGGTGTGGGGATTTTTGTTGATGCTGACTACTAGGAATAAATGTACTAGTAGGAGTTGGTTGTAAATCCGCCCGTACATTATTCGCCAAAATGTTAATCAACTAGCGTTTCCTTGGGGCTGTCACGCCTGCGTAAAAACCGTCATTCCAATCCGTATGGTAATGATGAACCCAGATCATTCATTCGCCCGCTTGTTAAGGTCTCAGCCCAAAGTACACATGCTGCGCGAGAAGGGTGCGCTTATATAAAATTATAAATATGCACATTTTGTCATGGTACATAAATACTAAATTGACCCGTACTCATCTACCAAAAAATTAGTTGCTTTGAACCATGCAAATTAGTAGGCTGCCTAATTGATTATCGGCGCATGGAGGAGTACTTTTGTGTTTCGAGTTTTCACACTGAATGCCTGTGTCACGTGGAATTCAATTGTTAAAAGAATTCAATCAATAGGGACTTAATGCTATGACCACTACTTCACCCTCCACTCCCGCTTCTAACGCCAATGCGATTGTCGCGCAAAT
>JANONT010000350.1:0-2917 GCA_031420955.1 Candidatus Nitrotoga sp.
TTTGAGTAAATTTTCTTGCGGCACGGCAGGCACTTCTATTTGTATGTCAATACGGTCCAGCAAGGGTCCAGAAATTTTGCCGCGATAGCGCGCCACTTGGTCCGGTGTGCAATGACACTTACCGCTGTAGTGCCCCAGATAACCGCAGGGGCAAGGGTTCATGGCGGCGATGAGTTGAAATTGGGCGCGAAAATCGGCCCGTCGTGCCGCGCGTGAAATGGTAATGCGGCCACTTTCTAAAGGTTCGCGCAGCACCTCTAAAACGTGACGATCAAACTCCGGTAGCTCATCTAAAAATAAAACACCATGCATGGCGATGGAGATTTCGCCCGGACGTGGATTGCTGCCACCCCCGACCAGCGCCACTGCCGAGGCGGTATGGTGCGGCGCGCGATAAGGGCGCGTGCGCCAATTTTTTATATCAAACATGCCGCCCAAGGATTGCATGGCCGCACTTTCCAACGCTTCGATCTGCGTCATCTGTGGCAACACCCCCGGAAAACGCGCCGCCAGCATGGATTTGCCCGTACCCGGCGGGCCCGACATCAACACGCTATGCCCGCCTGCTGCTGCAATTTCCAGCGCGCGTTTAACCTGCCCCTGGCCTTTTACATCGCGCATATCTAAGTAATGTGCGGGACTCATTTGTTCGCTGGCAACTTGGCGCGTGAGCATCTCGCGCCCCGCTAAATGCGCCGCCACTTGTAATAAAGATTGCGCGGGATAGACCACTGCGTCTTCCACGAGAGCGGCTTCGACCGCGTTAATCTGCGGCAAGATAAATGCACGTCCGCTGTGCGCGGCTTGAAAAGTCATCGCCAACGCGCCGCGTATCGGGCGCAGCTCTCCGGTGAGGGCTAGCTCGCCAGCGAACTCATATTCGTTTAAACGATTCAGCGGAATTTGCCCGGATGCGGCGAGTATGCCAAGCGCGATGGGTAAATCAAAACGCCCGCTTTCTTTGGGTAGATCAGCGGGCGCGAGATTGACGGTGATGCGGCGCGCGGGGAATTCAAATTGGCAAGTGAGCAGCGCGGCACGCACGCGGTCTTTGCTTTCTTTCACCTCGGCCTCGGGCAGGCCAACGATGGTGAAAGCGGGCAGGCCGTTAGCCAGATGCACCTCCACCGTGACCAAGGCGGCATCCATGCCGGACAAGGCGCGGCTGTAGAGAACGGCTAGGGACATGGTTGCTGAGGGTGCCTTAATTTAAAATCAGCGCGCTCCCTCATCCCAACCCTTCTGGTGAAACAACTAGCCATCTGGCTAACCCAGCAAAAAACGCTGGGCAAGCCATTGGTTATCCCGGAGGGCGAAGGGCTTTTCCTCCCCCTCCTTTCGGGAGAGGGAACGAGGGTGAGGGAGCGCGCATGGAATGGCAATCTAGTCATTTACTCTATCAATTTATTCTGGCGCAAAAACAATCAGGTGAAAATCAGCGCGTGACAAATGTTGATCCCTTAACGCTCGTCCAAAAAATCCAACTTTAATTAATGCGAATGTTTTTGCGCTTCAAGCGCGGCAACTTTGGCTTCTAATTCCGCCAACCTTTGTGCGGTGCGCGATAACAATTGGGTCTGCACATCAAACTCTTCGCGCGTGACCAAATCCAGCTTGGCAAAGCCCTGCGCCAGTAACGCGCGGGCATTTTTCTCAATATCTTTGGCGGGACTTTTAGCTACCGCCTCGCTTAGTTTTGCAGAAATTTCGTCTAGTAATTTTGAATTTAACATGTACTGCCTCCGCGTTAATTTTTAATAAATGAGTTTTACAAAACACTTTAGCAGTGTAGCAAATTTACCCACGCGACACCTATGCACCCGAAGTGTGCAACTACTCAAAAAATTGCATAAAAATGGTGCGCCGTCTTCTTTAGCTCACCCAATAATTATCATACATTATTGAATTAATTAACTTAAAAAATGTGGCACAGAACCTGCTCAATAGCCTGCGTGGTCAGTTAATCCCACTCTAAAAACCGAATTCATTTTTTAATTTTACTATAAGGATCAATCATGCAAAAAACTAAACTTCTCGTTGCTGTACTCGCCGCTTTAACTGCTGCGCCCGTTTTGGCAACCGAGGCAACCACCCCCGCACACAAAGATGGCGTGCACGTTATCCCCGCCTCGGCACATACCATCTCCAGCAATGTTAGCTTGGTTAGCAATTATCTTTACCGTGGTATTTCTCAAACGGGCGCGAAACCTGCCATCCAAGGCGGCTTTGATTACGCGCATTCCAGTGGCGTGTATGCGGGTGTGTGGGGTTCGAGTATTAGCTGGTTGAGAGACGCTGGTGTCGCAAATAGCGCGGGATTAGAGCTGGACACATACTTCGGCTACAAAGGCACAGCCAGCATCGTGTCGTATGACGTGGGTTTCCTGCGTTACAACTATCCCGCCAGCTACAACGCAACGCTTCCCGCAG
This sequence comes from Candidatus Nitrotoga sp., assembly GCA_031420955.1. GTDB lineage: Bacteria > Pseudomonadota > Gammaproteobacteria > Burkholderiales > Gallionellaceae > Nitrotoga. Next base: position 2,431 of record JANONT010000350.1, read on the forward strand.
GCTCTGCAAAAGCGGACACCAATGAAATCTATGGTGCGGTGACTTACTCTTTTGCAACGCTAAAGTACTCGCATAGCTTAGGTGATACCTTTGGTATAGCAGACGCTCAAGGCACCAGCTACATCGAGTTAAATGCCAGCTACTCACTTGCGGATATGGGCGTTACTTTAGGCGCGCACTATGGCAAGCAAACATACAAAGGAACCCCTGCCAGCAATCTGAAAGCTGCCAGCTCTGATCCAACGTACACCGATTACAAAATTTCCGCGACTAAAGATTTCAGCGGCTATGTACTCGGCTTGGCCTACAGCGATACAGATGCTAACAAAGTTCAATATACCAGCGGCACGGGTAAATAGCTCGGCAAAGGCACTGCCGTTTTATGTTTCAGCAGTTCGTTCTAAATGACTCAGGGGGTGATTTCACCCCCGCCACTTGAGGGAGAATCAATTATGAAAATGGTCACTGCGATCATCAAGCCGTTCAA
>JANONT010000351.1:0-4667 GCA_031420955.1 Candidatus Nitrotoga sp.
TGCCGATTGCACGGCTCGGTGCGCTTGCCTTGGGTATAGAGGGCAGCGAGGCTTTGGTTAAACGCGCTTTGCAAAATGCTGAATATAACGGGCTGTCAAAAAATGCGGTACAGAAAAATTCCGCGCCGAAAAATTCATCAGGCTATGCCGAATTTCGCGCGATGAATTTATTTGAAATGAATGAAACTTTGTTAGCGCAACTGGGATGTTTTGATAAATGGCTGATAGACCCACCGCGCGATGGTGCGATGGAATTGGTGAAATCTATCACGACGGAAACCGCGCCCCAACGCATCGTCTATGTGTCATGCAACCCTGCTACATTGGCGCGGGATGCGGAAGTGCTGGTGCATGAGAAGGGTTACACCCTAAAAGCAGCCGGCGTGATGAATATGTTTCCGCATACGTCGCACGTGGAATCGATTGCGGTGTTTGAGAAACGTTGATTTAAGTGTCTGCGCGGGTGAATTGCTGCGTTGCACGGCACTCGAAATCCTCGTGTATATTTAATACACTCCGGTTTCTGCGCGCCGTGCGCCTTGCACTCTCTCCCGCTCGCCGACTTAAATCAGCGTTCCCTTTGAAAGACTTGAATGTGACCGAATGCTGGCGAAATAAAAAAGGCGACCCGCAGGTCGCCTTTTTTGTGTCACAGATTAATTAATCACGTTGACCGCTAAACGCCATTAATAAGTGCAACAAGCTGCTAAACAAATTGTAGATGCTCAGGAATAATCCCAAGGTTGCCATCACGTAATTCGTTTCGCCGCCATGCACAATGCGGCTCACGTCATACAAAATGTAAGCTGAAAAAATCATCACGCCAATGGCTGAGATGGTCAGCGACAGCGCGGGCACTTGAAAAAATAAATTAGCCAGCGACGCAACAATCAGCAAAATCAGCCCGATGAACAAAAATTTACCCATAAAGCTGAAATCTTTTTTGGTGACGGTGGCCAGCGTTGCCAGCGAAAAGAAAATAATGCCGGTGCCGCCTGCCGCCATGGCAATCAGCTCTGCGCCGTTGCGTAGATTGAGTGCTACTTGCAAAATTGGACCCAGGAACACGCCCGCCACGAAAGTGAATCCTAGCAGTGCGACCACACCCCACACGCTATCACGCAGTGCTTGCACGGCGAACATCAAACCCATCATCGCGCCAAACATCAGTAGCGCGCTGATGATCGGGCTGGCCGCCATAAATGCAAAGCTCATCGACATGCCAACGAACGCGCCGATGACGGTGGGGATCATGGTCAGCGCCAGCATCATATAAGTGTTACGCAGAACCTTGTTTTGCTCTAAGGCGAGAGCACTGGTTGGGTGAATGACTTGGCCTTGGGGTAAAGATTGCATGGTGTTTCCTCCAAAAATTATTTATTGAACAGCGAGCATAAGAGTAGCGAAAGCATCGAAAAGTTGCAATGGTTCATTAAGCGCGTGCTTGATAGAATGAGTAAATATTTTTCCGCGAGTGGGTTGGGATTTAAAAATGTGGTTGAATTTCTGATAAAATGCGCGCCTATTGCAGCAATCAAAGCTGAGTAGGGGTATTAGTAATACTTAAATTTGGAAGCTTGGGTGAGTGGTATAAACCAGCAGTCTAGAAAACTGCCGAACAGAAATGTTCCGTGAGTTCGAATCTCACAGCTTCCGCCAAGACTATTTTTTAACGCACTATTTTGGGGAGAATGTTCATGAATCAAAATTTTATACGTACAACGGGTCGCATTTTAATACTCAGTATGCTGAGTCTAGGTTTGCCGTTGCAGTCTGTGCAGGCGGCGATTATTGGGGCGGATAAAGTGACTGTTTCTACGCAAGGACAGTTTGATCGCGAACGTATACGGAATATTATTGAACGCGAAGACGTGCGTTCAGCGTTAGAGAAGCAAGGCATTGACGCTCGTACTGCCCATGCTCGCGTGGATGCGCTGACCGATGAAGAGGTGCAGCGTGTAGCGGGCAAGCTCGATCAACTGCCTGCCGGTGGTGATGTGTTGGGTGTGCTGTTAACGGTATTTGTCGTTTTGCTGGTGACGGACATATTGGGCTTTACAAAAGTATTTCCGTTTACGCGTTCGATACAAGCTCGATAAAATCAGCATTTCACAATTAACAATGAACGCAACAAAAAACGCCCGCTTGCAAGTGGGCGTTTTGTTTTTAATTATTTTATTGTGTGGCTGTGCCACGCCACAAACGCAAAAAATATTGCAAGCTATTCCAGAAAATTTGCCAGCACAGATTGAATTAACGGATGTGCCGTTTTACCCGCAAGAAACCTATCAATGTGGCCCCGCCGCGCTGGCTACGGCTTTAAATTTTAGTGGTGCGCGGATCACACCCAGCGATTTAATCGCGCAAGTTTATTTGCCCGCTCGCGAGGGCAGCTTGCAAGTGGAAATGCTGGCTGCCACCCGTCGTAATGGATTTCTCGCTTATGAAATTGCGCCCAAGTTGGAAGATTTGTTGGTGGAAGTGGCCGCAGGCACGCCTGTGGTGGTATTGCAAAATCTCGGTTTGAGTTGGTTGCCCAAGTGGCACTATGCGGTGGTGGTGGGCTACGATTTGCCGCGCCAAGAAATAATTTTGCGCTCTGGTTTAACGCAGCGGCAGGTGTTGCCGTTCACCACGTTCGAGCATACTTGGGCGCGATCTGCACACTGGGCAATGTTGGTGCTGCCTGCGGGCAATGTGCCGCGCACGGCCACCGAGGCGGGCTACATCAAGGCGGCATTGGCTTTAGAGAAGAACATTACCTCAGAAGAGGCGATTGATGTTTATCAGGCAGCACTTAAAAAATGGCCGGAAAATCTCACCGCACACATCGGCTTGGGCAACGCTTTTTACGCGCAAAATGATAAGGCTCTAGCGGAAAATATTTTCCGTCAGGCCACGCTCAAGCATCCACAATCCGCCATTGCATTTAATAATCTGGCACAAACGTTGTTTGATGATAGACGTTATGTGGAGGCGAATTCTGCTGCGACGCAGGCAGTTAGCCTCGCTCAAGCCGATGGTGGTGAAGCGTTGAGCAGCGCGCAGCAAACGCTGCAGCAGATTAATAAAAAAATGTTGCGCGCAGATTTGTGTCAATCCACGCTTAGTGGCACGGTATCCATCAGCCGCAAGGGGCGTATCCGCGCAAATAAAAGGGGGCAATCTATCTCTAAATCGCGGGGGGCACCCGGCAAAACGTTGGATAATGCTGGGTGTGCAGAATAAAAAATCCGTCACCTTACACTTAAGCATGTACCAAAATAAATGATGTCAGCCACCCCTACACTCGCAACGCGACACCAATCTACAGGATTGAATTCCACCTTTCGCGGCGAGGGATTATCTTTTACCGACTATGTGAAGCAGAGCCACCAAATGATTGCCGCCGCCCGCGCAAAATTACACAGCGATGATGCGACGCATACGCTTACAAAAATAATTGACGGCAACGCGCCGTTCGAACTTAAGCCGAATGGTTCTGATTTTAAGGGAAAAAATAAACCCTATCAGCGCGGTATATTGCTCACCCACGGCTTGTCGGATTCGCCCTATTTTATGCGCCACTTGGGCGCATTTTTTCAAGCGCAGGGTTTCCGTGTGATGGCAATTTTATTGCCCGGACACGGCACGCAGCCTGGAGATTTACTTGATGTAAGCTGGCGCGAATGGGCGCGTGCTGTAGATTACGGCGTGGATCAACTAGCGGAAGAGGTGGATGAAATATACCTAGCAGGATTTTCCGCAGGCGGGACGTTGAGTGTCTATCAGAGCTTAATTGATGATCGCATACGAGGGCTGTTTTTATTTTCGCCCGCGCTAAAAATTTCGCCACGCGCCGCCTATGCCAACCTGCATAAATTATTCAGTTGGCTTGCCCCCGTGCAAAAATGGATCAACATTTTCCCCGACACGGATATTTATAAATACGAATCCCTGCCCAAAAATGCCGCCGCACAAATGTATGCACTGACGCAAGAGGTGGAACGGCGCGTGCAAGATCGCGCGCCCACGCTGCCGATTTTTACCGCAGCCAGCATGCAAGACAGCACGGTAGATAGCACCGCCACGTTAACCTTCATGGCCTGTTTGGAAAACCCAGCCAACAAACTGGTGCTGTATGCTGCCCATGAAAAAAGTACTGGCAAAAAAAATATCGGCAATAAAAATCCTTTATCGAATTTCCCTGCCGCTCAACTGGAGTGGATACAAAGCGCGTTGCCCGCGCAAAAAATTCTAAGCTCGGCGCACACGAGCGTCGTTCTGCCAGCAGAGGATTCGCATTACGGCGCACAGGGAGAGTACGCAAATTGTTTGCATTATTTTTCGCACGACATGGAAAAATATAATGCCTGCCGTAGCAACCATGAAGCATGTTGGCTGGGCGAAACAAGCAAAGAAAACATGCAAGTTGGCCTCTTGCGCCGCTTAACTTACAACCCACATTTCGTGTCGTTGCAAAGTTCGATGCAGCGGTTTATTGAGAGGCTGTCGGATAGATAATGACAGTACGCGGTTGCAATGATAAAGTACAAACCAAGTTTATCTGGCACGGGAATTTCTGCGCGCATCCGATCCAGCAGCTTGGGAGAATCTTGAGAAACGACTTTAGCTTCCATCCGCGAAATTTCAGACTGCCCTAAAATGAAAATCCAGCAGAATATTGC
>JANONT010000352.1:0-3751 GCA_031420955.1 Candidatus Nitrotoga sp.
TGCAACGCTTGGCCGAGTTAAATCTACTCACCCCGGAAATCGTCGCGCAATTGAGTCAGGCGTATATTTTTTTACGCAATCTGGAGCATCGTTTGCAATATCTGGACGATCAGCAAACACAGGATATTCCCGACAATGCTCTCGATCAGGAAATCCTCGCAACCGGCATGGGTTACGAAAATTATGCGGCAATGCTGGCGCAATTAAACAACCACCGACAAATAGTCAGCACACAATTCGCGCTCATTTTTAGCACACAAGAAGAGCCAGACGACCTCGCCGACGGCGCGTTATGGCATGGCAACATGCAAGTGCCAGAGATGACAGAAATCTTGCTGCAATTAGGTTACAGCGATTCTCATGCCTTGGCCGAGCGGCTCGTGCAAATACGCAGCAGCGGACGTTATCGCCAGCTACCCGCGCCCAGCCAACGCCGCCTGGATAAACTCATTCCGCAATTTATTGCGCTGTGCGCTGCCACATCAAACGCCGATCAAGCCTTGCCGCGCGTACTAAAACTTTTGGAAAATATCAGCCGCCGCGCGTCTTATTTATCTTTTTTAGCCGAGTATCCGCAGGTGCTGCCACGCCTTACCAACATTGCCAGCGCGAGCGAGTGGGCCAGTGAATATTTAGTGCAGCACCCCATTTTGCTGGATGAATTATTGGATGCGCGAGAAATTTATCGTGCGCCGGATTGGGCAGCGTTGCGTGCCGAGTTGCAAACAGAGTTGGCGCAACACGCGGATGATATGGAGCAACAAATGGACGCGCTGCGCCGCTTCCAGCACGGCCAAGTTTTTCATCTACTGGCGATGGATTTGCAAAGCTTGCTCACGCTGGAAATTCTCAGCGATCATCTCAGTGATTTAGCCGACTTAATTTTGGATAATGTGCTAAAAATCTGTGGGCAAAATACATCGCTACCTTACCCGCCTAAATTTTCCATCATTGCCTATGGCAAACTGGGCGGGCGTGAGCTGGGATATGCGGCAGATTTGGATATTATTTTTCTGTATCAAGACGATCATCCCGATGCCGCGCAAATCTACGCCCGCCTCGCACAGCGCATTAATTCCGCGCTAAGCAGCTACACCGCATCGGGCAGATTATACGAAACCGATTTACGCTTGCGCCCCAACGGAGCCAGCGGATTATTGGTGAGTTCGCTGGAAGCATTTGAACAATATCAAAACAAAGAAGCGTGGGTATGGGAACAACAAGCACTCACCAGAGCCAGATTCTGCGCGGGTGACCAAAGCATTGGCGAAAAATTTGAAGCCATTCGCAACGCACTATTATGCAAACCGCGCGATGAAAATATACTGCGCGCAGAGGTGATTAAAATGCGCCAAAAAATGTTGGACGCACATCGCAACGACAGCGATTTATTTGACCTGAAACAAGATCGCGGCGGCATGGTAGACATCGAATTCATCGTGCAATTTTTGGTGTTAGCGCACGCGCACAAACATCCAGAGCTAACCAAAAACAGTGGCAATATCGCCCTGCTGACCCGCGCTGCAGAATTAAATTTAATTGCTAAAGAAATCGCTCAAGCCGTATGTGACATTTACCGCGCCGAGCGCGCTTTGCAACACAAACTGCGGTTGAATAATGAATCCGCGAGTCGCATCAGCAAAGATCAAATATCGGTCGAGCCCGTGTTAACGTTATGGCAGAAGTTGCTTGGGTAATGCTCGCGCTGGATAGCACTTGGGTGGGCAGATTAAACTTGCCCACCCTACTTTTTTGATGGCAGCGGAACAGTGGGATCAAGAGTGACGAAGCCATTTAACGTGCTGGGCTGGGGAATTTTTTCTGGGTCAAAGGCCGTAAATTTATTGGTGCGCCCGCCAATCACTTGCTGCGTAATCGCGTCTTTTTTCTGCGCCTCACGTTTTTTCTTGAGCAACTCGTACACTTCCACTTCGCCCTTGCCTTTTAGCACCGTCATTCTTGGCGCATCGAATTGATAGTCTTGGCGCAGGCGCGCATAGGTGCTTTTATCCACTAAAATATGATCCATCACCGCGTCGTCAGTCAGGCGGCTGGCGGTATTGACGGTGTCGCCCCACAAATCATAAATAAACCGTTTAGTGCCAATGACCCCAGCCACCACCGGCCCTGTGGCGATGCCGATGTGAATGCCAAGGTTGTAGCGTGATAACTCAGGATGGGTTGCAACAAAGTCACGTATCTCCAACGCCATATCCGCCACATTGTTGACATTATTTTTATTGCCGTCCGTCAGCCCGCCTGCCACCATATAAGCATCGCCTATGGTTTTAATTTTCTCTAAGCCATATTTTTCTGAGAATGAATCCAGCCAAGAGAACACAGTATTTAACAAATCAATCATGCGCTCTGGTGCGAGCTGCTCGGATAACTGGGTGAAATTCACAATGTCGGCAAACATCACGGTGACATCGGGGTGTGCGTCGGCAATCAAGCCCCGCTTGTCTTTAAGGCGGTGAGCGATGTGCTGCGGCAAGACGTTGAGTAACAACTGCTCCGATTTATTTTGCTCTTGTACCAGCAACTCGTGTTGCTGCCCCAGTTGCAGCCGGATTCTTTCTGTTTCTAATACAAAGTGGCGCAGCAGAATATAAAGGATGGAAGACATGGCCGCAAAATTCAGCGCGAAAAATACGCCCACCGCTTGCATGGAAACGCCGTTTTGCTCGCCCGCGCTTAAAAAATAATCAAACACGCCCGACATCACGGTCAAGACAATGTAAGCCACAAACCACGGAATAGATTCGCGCCAACCCGCTACCACCACAGCCGCAATCGGCGCGAGCAACGCCCATAGCATCAGCCCGCTAGAAGTAACGGCGGTGCCGATGCTCCACTGCATAACAAAAGGTGCAAATAAAAAAAGGCTGAGTTGAATAAACCGGAAAACAGCAAAATTTCCCGTTTTAAGATAGACAACAAGAGAGGTGATGGAGATGAGTTGATAGATGAGCGGCACATCGGTGGAGTATTTCAAGCCCATCAGCCAGTAGATCGCCAGCCACAGCATGACGGAAAAGCTCATCAGCGCGCACGCGAAAACCAGCAAATTTCTACGCAGCCTGTCCTGCGCATCTAGCACGCCCGTATTGACTTCCAACCATCCAGACAAACTAGCCATCAATTCTCCATATGGATTCACTAACGAGGTTTAATGAGCAGCGTCAACGTGTTTAGCCAGTTCTAAAACATAGCCGACGGAATCATACCGCAACTATATTTAAAGCGAAATAAATCTAGCGCGAAGCTCGTTTCACAAGCTGGGCACAAACTGGCACTTCATAAACTACGCGGAAGAAGCTAGAATCGCGAACCTTAAAATTATCAGGAATCACATTATGTCCATGTCCGACCGCGACGGGTTTATTTGGCACGACGGCAAGCTCGTCCCATGGCGCGATGCCACCACCCACGTTCTCACGCACTCTCTGCACTATGGCATGGGTGTGTTCGAGGGCGTGCGCGCTTATAAAACCACTCAAGGCACGGCCATTTTTCGCCTGCAAGAGCACACTGCGCGCTTGTTTAATTCCGCGCATATTTTTCAAATGAAAATGCCATATGACCAAGAGACGATCATGCAAGCGCAATGCGAGGTGGTGAAGCAAAATAAATTGGAATCGGCATACATCCGCCCGATTGTGTTTTACGGCTCCGAGAAAATGGGCATTTCCCCCAAAGGGGCGGGCGTACACATCGCCATTGCAGCGTGGGCGTGGGGCGCATATTTGGG
>JANONT010000353.1:0-2442 GCA_031420955.1 Candidatus Nitrotoga sp.
GCAACCTGTGCGGCCACTTGATTCCAGGTCATATCTAGCCAAGCATTTTGTGGCACATCAAAATAACGGTATGCAATCGCATCGGGCGTGCGTTTTATTCGCTCTATAAATAAACCATGTAAAGTCACGGCCTGCTCTGGTGTGACGCAATCTGTGTTTATCATCCCCCCTCCTTTCTGCTTCCAATTTATCAGGCCTTCAATTTTACTCCCTCACCCTCGCTGCGCGCCCTCTCCGAAAGACGGGTGGAGATGACAAGGCAAGATTTGAGAACTTGAGGAAGCACTAATTTATTCCATCATCCTCTCGCCGGCAATTGCCCCGGCGCGAAATCATCCACCATCACCACGGTGCGGCGCAAGGAATAATCGCGTTGCAACATGCTTGCTTCTTCTGCGTTGATAATTTCTGCCGCCAATGCCTCGTCGATGCGCGTGAGTTCATCTAAACTTTTCACCGTGCCGCCCTTGCGCCGCGCCACGTCCACTTTAGCCTGCACCGGTTCGCACAACAAGGTGCTGATTAACGCAGCCTCTAACGCGCCCACGGCCTGGCTTTCATCCTTGGGCAGATACACGCCTGCGGTCAGCCTATCCCGCGTCGCACCGGGTTGCTGCATGAGCGTGGCGACTTGATGCCCCAGCTCGTCCGACGGCGGGGACAGGCATCGTCCTAGCGGGAAAATGAGTCCGCGCATAAAACAAGCTGCCACACGGCTGGGAAAATTTTGCAACACGCCATGCAAAGCCTCTTGGATTTTATACAGCGCGTCTTGCATCGCCCAGTGCAACAACGGCAAATCTGTTTCTGGCCGACCATCATCCTCAAAACGCTTAAGCGTGGCTGAGCATAAATATAACAGGCTTAACACATCACCCAAGCGCGCAGAAATTTTTTCGCGCCGCTTGAGTGTGCCCCCCAACACCAGCATGGCCATATCGGCGGCCAGGGCAAAAGCTGCGGCATATCTTGTTAACTGTTGGTAATAGCGTCGTGTGGGGGCTTCCGTGGGGGCGGCGATACCGTGCCCGCCTGTCATCCCATACACCAATGAACGCGCCATATTGCTCATAGCAAAACTAACATGTGCCAGCAATGCGGTATCAAAATTTAATAGTGCACGCTGCTTGTCGCTGTCATGCGCGGCGTGAATTTCTTTCAGCACATAAGGGTGAGAACGGATCGCGCCCTGCCCAAAAATAAGCATACTGCGCGTAAGAATGTTCGCACCCTCGACCGTAATACCAATTGGGTTTTGTTGATACGCACGCCCCAAATAATTTTGCGGTCCCAGACAAATTCCCTTGCCGCCGTGCACGTCCATCGCGTCATTCACCACGGTGCGCGCACGTTCGGTACAGTGATATTTCACGATGGCCGAAATGACCGAAGGCTTCTCGCCCAAATCCAATGCCGTCAGCGTCAACATTCGCGCCGCATCCATCATATAGGCATTGCCGCCCATGCGCGCCAAGGCTTCTTCTATCCCTTCAAACTTTCCGATCGGCAATTTAAATTGCTTACGCACGCGGCTATATGCACCACTGGTACGCACCGCCAATTTCACGCCACCGGTCGCGCTAGCAGGTAACGAAATGGAGCGTCCCGCCGCCAAACATTCCATCAACATGCGCCAGCCTTGGCCGATACGCGCCGTACCGCCGATGATATATTCCAGCGGAATAAAGACGGCATTGCCCTGCGTCGGGCCGTTTTGAAAAGCGGAATTCAGCGGAAAATGTCTGCGTCCCACTTGCACGCCAGGTGTATCAGTGGGAATCAAGGCCAGCGTAATGCCGCGCTCCGCCTCGCCGCCGATCAGATGATCCGGGTCATACAACTTGAAGGCCAAGCCCAACAGCGTCGCCACAGGAGCAAGCGTGATGTAACGTTTCTCCCAGGTAACGCGCACACCCAATACATTTTTTTGGCCGTTAAAATCACCATAACCGACAATGCCATAATCGGGGATCGAGCCGGCATCCGAACCCGCAAACGGCCCGGTCAGCGCGAAGCAAGGCACTTCTTTACCGCGTGCTAAGCCGCGCAGATATTTATCTTTTTGCTCCACCGTGCCGTAGTGCATGAGCAATTCTGCTGGGCCTAAAGAATTTGGCACCATGACTGTGACTGCAGCAGTCACGCTGCGCGAGGCAAGCTTGGCGACCACGGCAGAATGCGCTAAGGCCGAAAACGCCAGACCACCATATTCCTTGGGAATAATCATGCCGAAAAAACCTTTATCTTTGATGTATTGCCACGCTTCGGGCGATAAATCTTGACGCACATGGGTGATGTCCCAATCATCCAGCATGGCGCACAACGTCTCGGTTTCATTATCTAAAAATGATTGTTCTTCCGCACTCAACACAGGTTTAGGATAGGCCAATAATTTATCCCAATTGGGTTGGCCGCTGAACAACTCACCATCCCACCACACCG
>JANONT010000354.1:0-8878 GCA_031420955.1 Candidatus Nitrotoga sp.
GCACGAAGTTTATCCTAATGGCATTTCGACCAGCTTGCCGTTTGATGTGCAATTAGCTTTGGTGCGTTCAATCAAAGGGTTGGAGAATGCACATATCACGCGTCCCGGCTATGCTATTGAATATGATTATTTTGATCCCAGGGGATTAAAGCGCACGCTGGAAACGAAAGATATTCAAGGCTTATTTTTTGCTGGGCAAATTAACGGCACGACGGGTTACGAAGAAGCCGCCGCTCAAGGAATTTTGGCGGGAATAAACGCTGCGCGGCAAAGTCGCGATGAAGAAGGTTGGTGTCCTGGCCGTAGCGAAGCTTATTTGGGCGTGTTGGTGGATGATTTAATTACCCGTGGCGTATCTGAGCCATACCGCATGTTTACCAGTCGCGCCGAATATAGATTGCAGTTGCGCGAAGATAATGCAGACTTGCGGTTAACGGAAATTGGCTATCGCTTGGGTGTAGTGGATGAGGCTCGTTGGGATGTGTTTGAGCGCAAGCGTGCGGCGGTGGTAAAAGAGCGGGAGCGGTTAAAGGCTATTTGGGTGAATCCCAAATCGTTGGAATTAGGCGAGGCTGAGCGAGTGCTGGGCAAGGCGATCGAACGAGAGTATTCGCTATATGAATTATTGCGCCGCCCAGATGTAACGTATACGGGCTTGATGACTTTGTCGATGGCAGAGGCGGGGGTGTTGGATCAAAAAGTATCCGAGCAAGTCGAAATACAGGCAAAATATCAAGGATATATAGAGCGTCAGCAAGAAGACGTGGCGCGGGATGGGTTAAACGAAAACATGTTGTTGCCCGCAGGGTTGGACTACAAGGCTGTGCGCGGGTTATCCAATGAGGTGCAACAAAAGCTTAACCAGTATCAGCCCGAAAACATTGGGCAGGCCTCACGCATATCGGGAATAACGCCGGCGGCAATTTCACTATTGCTGGTTCATCTCAAGCGCGGGTTTCAGTCCGCAGCCGTGGTGTTGGATGGAGATTTGCAGCAAAACAAGCAAAGAGAGCAAAAAAGCGCGTGAAACCCGAGGAGATGTTGGCCGACGGAATTCGGCAATTAGGCTTGCTGGTCGAGGCGGAAAAGCAGCAAAAATTGATGCAATACCTCGGCTTGTTACAAAAGTGGAATCGCACTTATAACTTAACGGCGATCAATAAAGTGGAGCAGATGGTGAGCCATCACTTATTGGATAGCCTTGCCGTGTTGCCATACTTGCAGCCTGGACGATGGTTGGATGTGGGTTGCGGAGCGGGGCTTCCCGGCCTTGTTTTGGCGATTATGCAACCGAATTGGACGCTTGAGCTGTTGGATAGTAACAGTAAAAAATGCAGCTTTGTGCAACAGGCAATGATTGAACTGGGTCTTAAAAATGTTCAAGTACACTGCGTGCGTGTAGAAGACTGGCAGCAAGTAGAAAAGTTTAACGGAATTATTTCGCGAGCCTTTGCTGAGTTGGAAAAATTTGTGATAACTACGCGCCACCTTGTTTTGCCGGGAGGCAGTTGGGTTGCCATGAAGGGCGCGTTGTCTGACGTAGAGATTCGGCAATTGCCGACGGATATTCGGCTGGAGCGGGTTGTCTCGTTACAGGTGCCGAGGCTAGATGCGGCGCGCTGTCTAGCCATATTGAAAGAGGGTTGAAAATGACCAAAGTATTAGCAGTTACCAATCAAAAGGGCGGGGTGGGTAAAACCACCACCTCGATCAACCTTGCCGCAAGCTTAGCTAAAATTAATCAGCGTGTTTTGTTGATTGATTTAGATCCGCAAGGCAATGCGACCATGGGCAGCGGCATTGATAAACGAAATCTGAGCGCCACGGTTTATCACGTTTTGCTGGGCAGCAAAAGTATTCAAGAAGTTTGTATGCGCGCAGTGGCAGGTAAATACGATGTTATCCCAGCAAACCGAGACTTGGCTGGAGCCGAGGTTGAGTTAATTGAGTTAGAAAATCGTGAAACCATTCTCAAGCGCGCATTGGATGTCGTGCTAACCAATTATGATTATGTATTAATTGATTGCCCGCCCGCGCTAAATTTGTTGACCTTAAATGGGTTGTGTGCGGCAAAAACCGTAATGATCCCTATGCAGTGTGAATATTACGCGCTTGAGGGGTTGAGTGATTTGGTTAACACTATTCGCCGAGTGCGTAACAATCTTAATCCCGTCCTGGAAATAGAGGGCTTGCTACGAACGATGTTTGATCCGCGAAACACCTTGGCACAACAAGTATCCGATCAGCTACAACAACATTTTGGCAATAAAGTTTATCAGACTGTTATACCGCGTAACGTCCGGTTGGCGGAAGCGCCGAGCTATGGCTTGCCCGTGCTTTATCACGATAGCCTGTCAAAAGGAACATTGGCCTATTTAGCTTTGGCCGATGAGTTACTCAGCAAAGCCGAACAAATAGCGTAAGAGGAAAAAATGGCAAAATTAAATAAAGGTTTAGGGCGCGGTTTAGACGCGCTGCTGTCGGGCAATCATGCGGATCAAAGTGAACAAATGCGCGATGTTGATGTAGCTCAACTACAGCCAGGAAAATATCAGCCGCGCAGCAATATGGACGATGAGGCGCTTAATAGCCTAGCGGCATCAATTAAAGCGCAGGGAGTCATGCAACCGATCTTAGTGCGCGCACTAAACGGAAGTAAATTTGAAATCATTGCCGGTGAAAGACGTTGGCGCGCCGCGCAAATTGCGGGGCTTAGCCAGATTCCAGTAATCATCAGAAATGTTGAAAATAATGCTGCACTGGCGATGGCATTGATAGAAAACATTCAACGTGAGGATCTTAATCCGCTAGAAGAAGCCATCGGTATTCAGCGGCTAATCGGCGAATTTCAGCTCACACACCAAGCCGCATCCGAGGCGGTGGGGCGGTCGCGCAGCGCGACCAGTAATTTGTTGCGGCTGCTTAATTTGTCGCAGCACGTGCAAGATATTTTAATGCGGGGCAAAATGGAGATGGGTCATGCGCGTGCATTGTTGGCACTAGATTCCGCCCAGCAGATTGCTGCGGCAAATAAGATTGTTGCAGATAGCTTGTCTGTTCGCGAGGCAGAAAAGCTGGTGCATGACATGCTAAATCCAGTTGCTCAAGTTGAACGTAAAAAAATAGTTGAGAAAAATGTTGATATAGTTCGATTGCAAGAAAAGGTGGCCGATCAACTGGGTGCCAAGGTGGGCATTCAACATAAATCTAAAGGCGCGGGCAAGCTTACAATTGAGTATAAGTCATTGGATCAATTGGACGGAATTTTGCGAAAGATCGGGGTGTTGAGCAATGGCTAAACCCACAAACTATACAATTGTTTGACAGCATTTCGATATCTTGTTACGATTCAAGGCTAATTTGAGCGGGTTTTATGCGCGCTGAGTTTTTTGGGTTGGCTGGGTACGCTCGGCTGGCTGGTTTGCAGGCTTTGATGATATTGGGCTCGCTGGTTGCGGGCTTTTACATTGTCCCCGCGAACGCAAACGCGCTAGCATATGGCGGGGGAATGGCACTTTTTAATACCTTGCTGCTGGCTTGGCGATTTAAGCAAGGCGAGCGGAAAGTTGGTTTAGGCGCGGGCTGGGTGTTGGGTCAAGCGTACCGAACCATAGTTGAGCGTTATATTTGGGCAATCCTGTGGTTTGCTGTGGGATATAAATTATTGGGACTTGCGCCGTTGTGGATGATGGCAGGGTTTGTGGCAGGGCAGGTTGGGTGGGTATTTGCTCTGGTATTATTTAAAGCATGAGAACGTAAAATGGCAAGTGGAACGCTAACTTCTTCGGAATACATCAAGCATCATTTGCAAAATCTAACCTGTGGATTGCAAGACGGCGCATTTCATTGTGCACACAGTGATGTCGAAGCAAAAGCAATGGGGTTTTGGGCACTCAACCTAGACACACTGGGCGTTTCCTTTGTGCTGGGCGTTTTCTTTTTGTTTTTCTTCCGGCAAGTCGCAAAAGCTGCAACGCAAGGCGTTCCCAGTGGCGCGCAAAACTTTGCCGAGTGGATTGTTGAGTTCATTGATAACAGCGTGCGCGGCTCCTTTACCGGACGCAGCGCGTTGGTCGCCCCGCTGGCCTTGACCATCTTCGCGTGGATATTCCTGATGAATTTTATGGACTTAATCCCGATTGACTACATTCCTTATGTGGCTCAGTTGATGGGGTTAGGACATTTCAAGCTGGTTCCTTCTACTGATCCGAATGCAACGTTGGGCATGGCCTTGGGCGTATTTTTGCTCATTCTTTATTACAGCGTAAAAATAAAGGGTGTGGGCGGTTTCGTGGGCGAGCTAGCTTTGCAACCATTCGGAAAGTTTGGCGTGCCGTTTAACTTATTCCTTGAATTGGTAAACTTGATCGCCAAGCCCATTTCGTTGGCACTGCGGTTGTTTGGCAATATGTATGCAGGTGAGGTTATCTTTATTCTGATCGCCTTGTTGCCCTTCTATTTGCAGTGGACGCTCTCGCTGCCTTGGGCAATATTCCATATTTTGATAATCACCTTACAGGCGTTTATCTTTATGACCTTGACCATTGTGTATCTGGACATGGCGCATCAGGAACATCACTAATTCATTTCACTTTAACTTTTTAATAAATCAACAGGAGAAAAAAATGGAACTTATTTACTTGGCAGGTGCATTGATGTTGGGTTTGGGCGCATTGGGCGCATCCATCGGCATCGGCATTTTGGGCGGGCGCTTTCTTGAGGGTGCAGCGCGTCAGCCAGAATTGGTTCCCATGTTGCGTACCCAGTTTTTCATCGTAATGGGTCTGGTAGATGCGGTTCCGATGATTGCAGTTGGTATTGCAATGTACATCTTGTTTGCTGTTGCGAAATAATAATCACAACCGTCTATACAATAAATAAACAAAGGTGCATGCATGAACATTAATGCGACTCTGCTTGGCCAAACAATCATGTTCGCTATGTTTGTTTGGTTTTGCATGAAATTTGTGTGGCCGCCCATTGTTGCTGCATTGGATGCAAGAAAAAAGCAAATTGCAGATGGCTTGGCGGCGGGTGAGCGAGGCAAGCATGACTTAGAGTTGGCGGCTAAACGTTCTGCCGAGCTTTTGCGCGAAGCAAAAGAAAAGGCGGCGGACATTATTGCCCTAGGCGATAAGCGCGCAAGCGAAATTGTAGAAGAAGCCAAGATTCAGGCACAGGTCGAGGGGGCGCGCATACTTGCAACCGCCAAGGCGGAGATTGATCAAGAGGTGTTTCGCGCCAAAGAGCAGTTGCGTACCCAGGTTACATCGGTGGCATTGGCGGGTGCGAGTAAAATTTTAGGTCGGGAAATCGATGCTAAAGCGCACAACGATCTGCTTGAAAAACTGGTTGTGGAAATATAATCGTCATGGCTGAATCTATTACAGTTGCTCGTCCTTACGCGCTTGCTGCTTTTGATGGGGCGCAAAAAGCGGGGGAGTTGGCGGCGTGGTCTAATATGCTGGAGTTGCTCGCCGATGCGGTGAGCAATGAGCAGGTTCGAGGGTTAATTTCCAATCCGCGCGTGCCCAAAGAACAAATCGAAAGTTTGGTTTTGGCGCTCAGCAGAGAAAAACTCCAAGGAAACAAGACCCAATCAACGCGAGTAAATTTTCTACGATTGCTGCTGGAAAATCATCGCTTGATTTTGCTGCCTGAAATAACCGAAATATTTCAAGCCTTGCGTGCGGAAGCTGAAAAAACAGTAGATGTTGTTGTGACCTCCGCTTTTGATCTAACCGATAGTCAAAAACAAAAAATAACCACCGCGCTTAAAACCCGTATGAAACGGGAAATTCGACTCAACTGCGAGATTGATCCTGCCTTGTTGGGTGGAGTGGTCATACGTGCGGGAGACCGAGTGATAGACGGTTCGGCACGCACGCGCCTTTCCGAATTAGCAAGCGCGTTGGCTTGACATAGAATTAATGAAATTTAAGGGAACACGATGAAACTTAACCCATCCGAAATTAGCAATTTAATTCGCAGTCGCATCGAGAATTTTGAGGCGCAAACTCAGGCAAGAACAGAAGGTACGGTGGTGAGTGTGTCGGACGGCATTGTTCGCGTTCACGGCTTATCGGATGTTATGCAGGGGGAAATGTTGGAGTTTTCCAACAACACTTTTGGCTTGGCACTTAACTTGGAGCGCGACTCTGTCGGCGCAGTTATCTTGGGCGATTACGAAAAAATTGCCGAGGGTGACACCGTAAAGTGTACGGGTAGAATTTTGGAAGTGCCCGTTGGTCCAGAATTAATTGGACGTGTGGTCAATGCCTTGGGTCAGCCGATTGATGGGAAAGGTCCAATTAACGCGAAGCTGACAGACAAGCTAGAAAAGGTTGCGCCAGGCGTAATTGACAGAAAGTCGGTTACTCAGCCCGTGCAAACCGGCATTAAATCTATTGATGCTATGGTTCCCGTTGGTCGCGGGCAGCGCGAATTGATTATTGGGGATCGTCAAACGGGTAAAACAGCGGTTGCCGTGGACGCGATTATTAATCAAAAAGGTCAAAATATGACCTGTATTTACGTTGCGGTGGGGCAAAAAGCTTCAACTGTTGCCAACGTAGTGCGTAAATTAAAAGAACACGGCGCGATGGAATACACCATCGTTGTGGTGGCAACCGCTTCTGACTCGGCGGCGATGCAGTTTTTAGCACCCTATTCGGGCTGCACGATGGGTGAGTATTACCGAGATCGCGGCCAAGATGCGCTAATCGTATACGACGACTTAACCAAGCAAGCATGGGCATATCGTCAGATTTCTTTGTTGTTGCGTCGCCCACCTGGTCGTGAGGCTTATCCCGGGGACGTATTTTACTTGCACTCCCGTTTGCTAGAGCGCGCTTCCCGCGTGAATGAAGAATATGTTGAAAAATTCACTAATGGCGCAGTAAAAAGCAAAACCGGTTCGCTAACCGCCTTGCCCATAATTGAAACAGCCGCTGGCGACGTTTCAGCGTTTGTGCCCACCAACGTAATTTCTATTACCGACGGTCAGATTTTCTTGGAAACCGATTTGTTTAACGCGGGTATACGCCCAGCGATTAACGCGGGTATTTCCGTGTCGCGCGTAGGCGGCGCGGCGCAAACTAAAGTTATTAAAAAGCTGGGCGGCGGTGTGCGTTTGGCCTTGGCTCAGTATCGTGAATTGGCGGCGTTTGCCCAATTTGCTTCCGATTTGGATGAGGCTACTCGCAAACAACTAGAGCGCGGTCGCCTCGTCATGGAGCTGATGAAGCAAGCACAATATGCACCGTTGTCCGTTGCAGAAATGGCGGTAACGCTTTTTGCAATCAGCAAGGGTACGTTTGATGCGGTGCCGATCAACAAAGTGCTGACATTTGAAATTGATTTGCATAAGTTTTTGGCCTCGCAGCATAAAGCTATCATGGATGAAATTGAGGCGAAAAAAGATTTGTCTGGCGATAATGAAAAAGCCCTAATAGCGGCTATCGAGCAATTTAAAGCCACTGTGGCTTATTAAGCCGAGGAATCGACGATGGCTGGCAGTAAAGAAATTCGCACAAAAATCAAGAGCGTAGAAAATACGCGCAAGATCACTCGTGCTATGGAAATGGTGGCCGCATCAAAAATGCGCAAGGCGCAGGAGCGTATGCGCGCTGCGCGGCCCTATGCAGAAAAAATTCGGCAAGTTGCTGCGCATTTGTCGCACGCCAACCCTGAGTACAAGCATCCATTTTTGATTAAGCGTGAGCACGTTAAAAATGTAGGGGTCATTGTTATCACTTCGGACAAAGGTTTGTGCGGCGGTTTGAACACAAACATTTTGCGTCTAGTCGTGAGCCAGATGAAAGTGTGGGATGGCGAGGCAAAAAAAGTTAGCGTTTGCTCCATAGGCAATAAAGGGTTTAGTTTTATGACGCGCATCGGCGCGGACATAAAGTCGCACCTCACGGGTATGGGTGATACACCGCGTATTTCAAGCCTTGTTGGCGTAGTTAAAATCATGTTGGATGCCTACACTGCAGGCGAGATTGACGCGATCTACATTGCATATAACGACTTTATTAATACCATGAAGCAGGCGCCAACGCTGCGTCAACTGCTGCCGTTGTCGGATGATCAATGGCAATCACCCCCCACGGCCAAGTGGGATTATATTTACGAGCCAGAGCCAAAAGTAGTAGTTGATGAATTGCTGCGTCGCTATGTTGAATCCTTGGTGTATAACGCGGTAACCGAGAATCAGGCTTCCGAGCAAAGTGCGCGTATGGTGGCGATGAAAGCCGCATCGGATAACGCAAAAGAGGTTATCGGCGAGCTTAAATTGGTATATAACAAAGCGCGTCAAGCTGCTATTACCAAAGAAATTTCAGAAATTGTCGGTGGTGCAGCCGCAGTAAATTAAAGCAGCCTGCCAAAATTGGCTGGGCATGTGTGGGATCAATATTTAAAGTGGGGTAGTTTCGAGATGAGTCAAGGAAAAATTGTTCAGTGTATCGGCGCGGTGGTTGACGTAGAGTTTCCACGCGACAGCGTTCCTAAGGTATTTGATGCCCTCGTGGTACAAAATGCCGACAGTTTGGTAGCCGAAAAAGGCTTAACGCTGGAAGTGCAGCAGCAGATCGGCGACGGCGTAGTTCGCACCATTGCCATGGGCTCGTCCGACGGCTTGCGTCGCGGCATGTTGGTGGCTAACACGGGCAACCAGATTATGGTTCCCGTTGGTCACGGCACATTGGGTCGCGTAATGGACGTACTCGGTCGCCCGATTGATGAAGCTGGCGAAGTTAAATGCACCGAGCGCCGCTCCATACACCAGAAAGCGCCAAAGTTTGATGAATTGTCGCCGTCTGTTGATTTGCTCGAGACCGGCATCAAGGTGATAGACCTGGTCTGTCCGTTTGCC
>JANONT010000355.1:0-2335 GCA_031420955.1 Candidatus Nitrotoga sp.
ACGCTTTCCAGGCGTGCGACTTAAGCCGCTCATCCACCTCTCCGAAGGGCGCGCAGAATAAACCAGAATGCGTTTTGCCGCAATCGGAATGCACGCAACCTGCCCTGTATTCCACCACGCCACTTAAAAAATATTTTTCCAAGTACGCATGGCGGTGAAGATACTGAGTTCGTCATGCTGTTTAATGGCAGATTGTTGTTGCATGGTTTTAATAATATCCGGCTCGGTGCAGCGCAAAAATGGGTTGGTCAATTTTTCCAACATGATGTTGGAAGGTAAGGAAGGTTTGCCTGCCGAACGCAATATTTGCACATGCTGTTGCCGTTGCACAAGCTGCGCATTATCTGGCTCGCACGATAATGCAAAGCGAATGTTATCCTCAGTATATTCATGGCCACAATAAACCTGTGTATCGTCTGGCAAGGCAGCCAATTTTTTTAAAGCGTGTAGTAGCTGCGCAGCCGTACCTTCAAATAACCTACCGCAACCACAGCCAAAAAGTGTGTCGCCACAAAACACGCCACCCGCTCCAACATACGCCACATGACCTGCCGTATGGCCGGGAATATCCAACACACTAAATTTAGTATTTAACTCTGGCACATCTATCATCTCGCCCTCGCTCACCGCATGCGTGCCACCCAACACTTTTTCGCGTTGCGGAAAATAAACCGGCGCAGGATACTGCTCTACCAAAGCATTCACGCCTGCGGTGTGATCAGCATGATGATGGGTACATAAAACAGCTGCTAGTTTTAGTTGATGCACTGCCAGATATTCCAACACCGGCTCCGCGTCGCCGGGATCAACCACCACCGCGAATTGCTGGTTATGAATGATCCAAATGTAATTATCTTTGAGCGCGGGCAGGGGAAATATTTTTAGCATAGGGATTAATTTTCCAAATTTAATACAACTTTATATAACGCTCATGCGAACCTATTTTTGCCCATTCCAACAAAGTATGACAAGCCGGGCAAAGCATGACAGAATCCCGCCCCCTTTTATACCACTGCCCTGCCCCTGACTTTATGCCACTGCTTACCCTAGAAAAAGCCTCACTCGCCTTTGGGCATCACGCCTTATTGGATCATGTCGAATTTCAACTGGACGCAGGTGAGCGCGTCGGTTTAATTGGTCGTAACGGCGGCGGCAAATCCAGCATGTTGCGCGCAGTGGCGGGCGAAATTAAATTGGATGACGGCAAAGTGTGGCGCACACCCGGTTTGCGGCTGGCTTATGTGCCGCAAGAGCCGCTGCTTAATCCTGACAACACCGTGTTTCAAGAAGTCGCTAACGGCCTCGGTGAAATCAGCCAAGTGCTGTTGGATTATCACGAAGTGTCGCACGCGCTCGGTCACTTAGATGAACATAGCGACATGGACGCGCTGCTAGAACGCTTGCAAGAATCGCAAACAAAGTTGGAAGCGCAAGATGGTTGGAACATTCAGGCGCGTGTTGAAATTGCGATTCAAAAATTAAACCTGCCCGAAGACGCGCTCATCGGCTCGCTCTCCGGCGGCTTAAAAAAACGTGTGGCTTTAGCGCGCGCGCTGGTTACCCTGCCCGAAGTTTTATTGCTAGATGAGCCGACCAACCATCTGGATTTTTCGTCGATTGAATGGCTGGAAGGCTTGCTTAAAGAATTTTCCGGCAGCGTGATTTTCATCACCCATGACCGACGTTTTTTGGATAACGTCACCACGCGCATTATCGAATTAGATCGCGGCAATCTCGCGTCCTTCCCCGGCAGCTTTGCCGCCTATCAAATTAAAAAAGCGGAGATGCTAGAAGTCGAAGCCACGCATCAACAAAAATTCGACAAGGTGTTAGCGCAAGAAGAAGTGTGGATACGCCAGGGCGTGCAAGCGCGGCGCACGCGCAACGAAGGCCGGGTGCGGCGACTGGAGCAATTACGATTAGATAGAGCCGCTCGGCGTGATCGAGTCGGCACGGTTAAACTCAATGTGGATACCGGGGATCGTTCAGGCAAGCTGGTGGCAGAGCTTATCAATGTCAGCAAAAACTATCCTGATAAAAAAATTATTTCGGATTTTTCATGCCGTATTTTGCGCGGGGATAGAGTGGGATTATTGGGGCCGAATGGCGCGGGTAAATCGACGTTGTTAAAAATAATTCTGGGTGAATTAAAGGCCGATTCCGGCACCGTACAAACCGGCACTAAAATGACCGTGGCGTATTTTGACCAAATGCGCGAGCAGCTCAACGAAGAGGCCAGCTTGATCGACACCATCAGCCCCGGCTCGGATTTCATCACTATCGGCGATAGCAAAAAACACGTCATCAGCTACCTGGAAGATTTTTTATTTCCGCC
>JANONT010000356.1:0-1998 GCA_031420955.1 Candidatus Nitrotoga sp.
GGGCACACCCATCAGTCGAGCATTTAAAGTATCCTGTAGATAGCCTATCAAAATACCATCTTCGATCAGCACATTGCGCTGCGTGGGATTGCCTTCATCATCCATATTCAGCGAACCGCGTCTATCCGCGATGGTTCCATCATCCACCACGGTCACCCCTTTGGCCGCCACACGTTCACCAATCCGCCCAGAAAACACCGAGCTACCCTTGCGATTAAAGTCGCCTTCAAGCCCGTGCCCGACTGCCTCGTGCAGCAGAATACCCGGCCAACCCGAACCCAGCACCACGGTCATATTGCCTGCGGGCGCGGGGGCTGCATCGAGATTAATTACCGCTTGTTGCACGGCTTTGGCGGCGTAATCTTGTAACACTTCATCGGTGAAATACGCATAATCAAAACGCCCGCCGCCGCCGGATGAACCTTGCTCGCGCCGACCATTATTCTCGACAATCACCTGCACTGAGAGTCGCACCAAGGGGCGAATATCGGCTCGCAATACACCATCACTGCGCGCCACCATGACAACTTCATATTCCCCTGCCAGCCCCGCCATGACTTGCGTGACGCGCGGGTCGAGGGCACGGGCGTATTTTTCTAACCGTTCCAGCAATTTCACTTTATCGGTATCTTTTAAGCTGGCGATGGGGTCGTGCGGCAAATATAAGTTTTTATCCGTGCTTGCTTTTAATTGGCTACGCAACATCGGCACGCGTTGTGTGCCGCCCTGCCGCGCAATGGCGCGCGTGGCTGTGGCCGCACTTTCTAACGCGGCTAGGCTAATATCATCCGAATACGCAAAGGCAGTTTTTTCACCGCTAACCGCACGCACGCCTACGCCCTGGTCTATACCAAAACTGCCCGATTTCACCATACCTTCTTCCAGCGACCAACTCTCGGCGCGCGTGTACTGAAAATACAAATCGGCATAATCAACTTTGTGCGCGAACATCGTACCAAACACCCGTTCCAGATGGCTGGCATCCAAGGCGTGCGGGGTGAGCAGCGACTGCTGCGCGAGGGAAAATATCGTTTCGTGATTGGGCATGAGTAATGAGTTATCCAATTAAAATTTTGTGGCGGTGAAATTATGTGAGGGTTGGGCGTGATGACACGCCCAAGTTCCGCAACGGTTAGCGCGAGCGTAAACTTAAACCGCGATTTGCAACGTGCGGTGCGACAGCGCGGGCAAGCTGGCGCGCAAGCTTTTTTGGTAGGAAGGGTTCACCTCTGCAATGACCACTCCAGAGCCACGCGGCAGCCGATCCAGCACACGACCCCACGGATCAACGATCATGCTGTTGCCATGCGTTTCACGACCACTGAGGTGATAGCCGCCCTGCGCTGCGGCAATGACATAAGCCAAATTTTCCACCGCGCGCGCGCGCACCAATACTTCCCAGTGCACCTTGCCCGTAGTCTCAGTGAATGCGGAAGGCAGCACGATAAGATTGACCTCGTGCATCGCGCGGAACAGTTCGGGGAAGCGCAAATCGTAACAAATTGCCAAGCCGATACGGCCAAACGGGCTATCGACCACCACCACTTGCGAGCCTGGTTCGATGGTCTGGCCTTCGTGATAATGCTCGTTGCCCAAATCCAAATTAAACAGATGAATTTTGTCGTAGCGTGCGACTTGTTCACCGTATTCATCAAACACCAAGCAGCTATTTAGCACTTTGTCGGGTGTGCTGGCCTCCAGCGGAATGGAGCCACCGACCAGCCAAATTTTATATTTGCGCGCAGTCTTGCTGAGAAATGTTTGAATCACACCTTGATGTGGTTTTTCACGTACCGCCACTTTGGCCTTTTCATTTAAACCCATCACTGGGAAATATTCGGGCAGCACCACCAGCCGCGCACCCTGCTCCACGGCTTTTTCGATCAAGCGCTCGGCCTCGTTAAGATTGCTAGGCACATTGGGTCCCGAAGCCATTTGCACAGCAGCCACTTTGAATGTTTGCGACTGCGCGGCAATGCGTTTTTGGGTGGAATTTAC